>DASVOL010000128.1:0-4588 GCA_036383375.1 Bradyrhizobium sp.
CAACCTGTTGTTCTCGTCCTCGCGGAAGGAACGCGAGCGGGCCCAGGGCCGTACGGCCGAGCCGCTGACGCCGGACCTGCTGTCGCCGGAGCTGCGTCCTGGTCCGGCAGCAGCCGCCGAGCCCGCACCGGCAACGTTCGACGATGCCTGGCCGAAGGCCGAGCGGCCGCGGTCGGTCGATGTCGCCCCACGGCGCACGCCCCGGCCGTCGACCTTCGGCGAGACCCAGTCAGCCGGCACAGCGCCGTCGTCAGGCCATCCCCCGCCGCCGCAGGAGCAGCCGCCGGTGACCGTGCTCAAATCGGGCGTCGTCGACGGCATGGCCTATTCGCTGTATTCGGACGGATCGATCGAGGCGCAGATGCCGGAGGGCATGATGCGGTTTGCCTCGATCGACGAGCTCAGGTCGCATCTGGAGCAGCGGCCTTAAGGTCCGCATCAATACTTGCGAGCGGCGGGTTCGAGCCCGGAAAAATACGGCCGTTCTTGTCAGCTTTGCTGCAATCCGCTCATATTCGCAAAGTAGTACGCGATTCCATTGATGTATTGCTGCACGTGGATACTGTCCGGTGGGCGCCGGGCGGTCGACAGCACGGGGAAGATTGAGCCATGTCCGATACGTCAGGCAAAACGCCGGTCGAGCTGACCGCAAACATCGTTTCGGCCTATCTCAGCAACAATCCGACGCCGGCCTCGGACATTCCGAGCCTGATCAGCCAGGTCCACGCGGCGCTGCTGCGCGTGTCGAGCGGCCGCACTGATACGCCGAGCGAGCCGGCCAAGCCGGCGGTGTCGATGAAGAAGTCGATCACGCCGGAATATCTGGTGTGTCTCGAGGACGGCAAGCGCTTCAAGTCGCTCAAGCGCCATCTGCGCACGCAATACAACATGACGCCGGAGCAATATCGCGACAAATGGGGCCTGCCGGCCGACTATCCGATGGTGGCGCCGAACTATGCGGTGGCGCGTTCTCAGCTCGCCAAGAAGATGGGACTGGGCCAGCAGGCGCGGAAGCGGAAGTAAGCGGCTTACGCGGCGGACGCCAGCGCCTCGCGCGCGTCGTTGCGGATGCGATCGACCATCGAGCGGAGGCCGTTGGAGCGCTGCGGCGTCAGATGGTCGCGGAAGCCGAACTCGTCGAACAGCGCAAGCGCGTCGGTGGCGAGGATTTGCTTCGGCGTATGCCCGGAAAACAGCGTCAGCACGATCGCGACCAGGCCGCGCACGATGTGGGCGTCGCTATCGCCGACATAGATCAGGCGCGGTTCGCCATTGGCATCGCGATCGATCCGCTTCGACAGCCAGACCTGGCTGACGCAACCCTGCACCTTGTTCTCGGCCGAGTGCTCCGCCTCCGACAGCGGCTCCAGCGTGCGGCCCAGCTCGATGACATAGCGGTAACGGTCGTCCCACTCGTCCAGCAGCGCAAAATTGTCCCTGATTTCGTCGATCGTCGTCATCGTGGCCCGCGTCCTATTCTCAACGGCTTATATAGGAAGGCGGGCCGCGAAAGCGACGAAAATGGAACCGGTTCCCGGGTGTTTCGACCGGTTTTCTTTGCGCGAGCCGGCATCCGCCTCAAGCGAAAGCGCTCGATTGGCGCTTACGGCGTCGGCGGCGGGCGGAAGTCGATCATCTGATCGTCCGCCGTCAGCGTATCACGGGATGCGCCCGGATCGGTATCGTCCCTGCCGATCGAGCCGGTGTGGTCGGGCGGCTTCTTGTCGGTGATGATCTGATAGAGCTTGCGCGCGCCATCGGTGGCGCGCTGGCCGATCGCGGTCGCGGCCTGACCGCCGACTTCGCAGGCGGAAGGCTGGCGCTTGCAGAACTGGCCCATGTCGTTGATCGTCGCGGTCGCAGCCGACACCGCATCCGATGCGCTGATCTGCGGCGTCTTGTCCGCTTCAGGTGTTTTGTCTCTCGGCAGCAGCACGAGCACAAGCCCGAGCCAGAATGCCAAACGCAGCAGGAAGAACATGGCGCGATCCCGGTCGTCTATCTTGTCTTTTGCTTCTTGCGCGGTCGATGCCGCTATTGCCCTCACGGATAGCATCGGTCGATAAATCGGAAGTATCTGCATTGAAGTAAATCCGCCGAAAAATCGCGGAAAATTCGCCTGAATCGATTCGCCGTAAATTTTCGATTGATGGCGGCTGACGGGTGCAAAATTCGCAAGATGCGCCGCGTCCACCAATTCGAAACCATAGTTTGTCGCACCCGGAAACCAGCCGTTCACCATCCCCGACAAATGACCGGTGAATGACAGCGTCGAAGCCTCGCCAGTGCACGGTGTTTGGCAGCAGGCCGCCCCGCCTTAGCGTTCGCTTAAGTTCGCTCTGACACGTTGGCCTGCAATCACAAAGGAGGCGTTCCGGCGCGTCTGTCTGACGATGAAGCCGAAGCGCGAGTGCTGTGAGTAGTTTGAGTCTGATCCGCGATTGCCTGGATGCGCTGCTGCATCCGTCGGCGCAATATGATGCGCTGACGCGTGCGCGCCACCGTGCCTTCATGGCGCCGCGGCTGCTCGGCAGTCTGGCGGCGCTGGCCTCGTTTCCTGCCTTTCTGGCGATGCGCGGGGCGCCGACGGCGATCGAGGTCACCGCCTTCGCCTGGCTGATCGCGCCGATCCTGTTGTCCTGGTTCCTGTCGCGCACCGGCCGCTACGAAGGCGCGCATGTGCTGTCGTCGCTGGCGCTCGCCGGCCTCGTGATGATGATCGCGGCGTCGACCGGCGGCATCGCATCGTTCGCCGCGGTGTGGCTCGTCGTGATCCCGATCGAGGCGGCGCTGTCGGCGTCGCGCCGCGTGGTGGCGTTTGCGTTCGCGTTGGCGATGATCTGCGCGGCGCTGCTCAGCGTGCTCGGCCATTACCACGTGCTGCCGGTGGTCGATCCCGCGGTTGTCTCGAACAGCTCGCTGGTCGGCTTCGGCGTCGTGTCGGCGATCTTCTACGCGGCCGGGCTTGCCTTCGGCGCCGAGTCGCTGGCGCGCACCAGCGTGGCGCTGCTTTACGTCGAGGAAGAGCGCTACCGCCTGCTCGCCCATAACATGAGCGACGTGCTGTCGCGGCACAGCCGCAACGGCGCGGTGCGCTTCATTTCACCCGCGGTCGAGATCATGCTCGGCGTGCCGGCATCGCGGCTGTCCGGCCACGGCCTGTTCGACCGCGTTCATGTCGCCGATCGTCCAGCCTATCTCACCGCGCTGTCGGACGCCGCGCGCGGCGAGTCCCGCAGCGTCGAGTTCCGGGTGCGCCGCGACGGTGCACGTGGCGAGGCTGCCGCCGAATTCATCTGGGTCGAGATGCGCTGCCGTGCGCTCGAGCAGGCCGCCGATGCCGAGGTGGTCGCCGTGATCCGCGACGTGACCGATCGCAAGCTGCAGGAACAGGCGCTCGAACAGGCGCGCCATGCCGCCGAGCAGGCCGATGCGTCGAAGACGCGATTCCTGGCCACCATGAGCCACGAGCTGCGGACCCCGCTCAACGCCATCATCGGCTTTTCCGAGATGATCGCGCAGGAAGACGTGCTCGGGCTCGACGCGGCCCGCCGCAAGGAATACGCGCAGCTCATCAACGATTCCGGCCAGCACCTGCTGTCGGTCGTCAACGGCATCCTCGACATGTCGAAGATGGAATCCGGCAATTTCGAGATTTCGCCGGAGCCGTTTGCGCCGCGGCCTGCGCTGCTCAATTGCTGCAACCTGGTGGCGTTGAAGGCGCGCGAGAGCGGCGTCGACCTCGTCACCCGCGTCCCCGACGACCTGCCGATCGTGAATGGCGATTCGCGCGCGTTCAAGCAGATCGTTCTCAATCTGGTTTCCAACGCGATCAAGTTCACCGAGCGCGGCGGCAAGGTGACCGTGTCGGCCGGCGTCGAGGGATCGCGGCTGTTGCTGCGGGTTTCGGACACCGGCGTCGGCATCGCCGCCGACGATCTCAAGCGGATCGGCGATCCGTTCTTCCAGGCCGGCAAGACTTACCAACGTCGCCACGAAGGCACCGGCCTCGGCCTCTCGATCGTCAAGGGGCTGGTTGGCCTGCACAACGGCGAGATGAATGTGGAAAGCAAGGTCGGCGAGGGCACCGTCGTGTCGGTCGCGCTGCCGCTGTCGTTCACCCCGCCCGCCGCGGTCGAGCCGTCCAGCAATGTCTCGACCCTGAAGCCCGCGCTGCGGTCCGGACTGCAAGAGCAAACCCAACAGGTGAAGAAGAGTGCCTAGACAGACTTTGGATGACGATGAAACGCCGCGCCGTCGCCGCGGCGCCAAGGCAGTGGCCATCGCGGCCGAGGAGGAACGTGGCCTCGTCCTGCGCCTGCTGCTGCACAGTCCGAAGGACCTGGTTGCGGGCGTGCTGGCCCTGTCTGCGATTGTTGCGATCCTGATCAATGCGCTGTTCCTGCAGGCTGGCCGCCATCCGTCGCCGATGTTCGGCGGTTCGGTCGTGACGCTGCCGCCGCCGGCCCCGGCTGCCGCGGCCACCAGCCCGCTACCGCGCCCGCGTCCGGCCGAGGCTGCCGTCATGGAGCCGACCAAGCCGGTCGAGGTGAAACCCGTGGAGACCAAGCCGGCCGAGACCAGGTCC
>DASVOL010000129.1:0-6711 GCA_036383375.1 Bradyrhizobium sp.
TCGGCCCCGCTTCGGCAATGCGGCCGATTGGCGGGCGGAGCTGGCTTACGCCTTCGATCTCGTCGACCGCCAATCGACCGGCGCGCTGGCCTGCATGATCGCCGAGCCGATCCTGAGCTCCGGCGGGCTGATCGATCTGCCTGAGGGCTACCTCGCCGCGCTGAAGGAGCACTGCCGCGCGCGCGGGATGCTGCTGATCGTCGATGAAGCCCAGACCGGTCTCGGGCGAACCGGCGCCATGTTCGCCTTCGAGCGCGATCGTGTCGTGCCTGATATCCTGACCCTGTCGAAGACGCTCGGTGCCGGGCTGCCTCTGGCGGCGGTCATCACGTCAACCGAAATCGAGGAGCGCTGTCACGAACGGGGCTTCCTGTTCTACACGACGCATGTGTCGGACCCGATGCCGGCCGCGGTCGGGCTGAAGGTCATCGAGATCATCCTGCGCGACCGACTGGTCGAGCGCGCCGGGGTCGCGGGCGCGCGGCTGAGGGACGGGCTGCTCGCCCTGCAGAACCGCTTCGAATGCATCGGGGACGTGCGCGGCAGGGGGCTGATGCAAGGCATCGAGATCGTGCGCGACCGCTTCAGCAAGGAGCCTGACGAAGCGCTGGGCACGCGTGTGTCGCAGCGCTGCCTGGAGCTCGGACTGAGCACCAACATCGTGCAATTGCCCGGCATGGGCAGCGTCTTCCGGATCGCTCCGCCGCTGACGATCAGCGATGAGGAGATCGATCTTGGTCTCTCGATCCTCAGCGACGCGTTCGAGAGCACGCTGCAGCAGAGAAGTGACTGATCAATCCTTGCGGAACACGATCGAGGCCATCCAGCCGGTCATCAGCGCCATGAACGCGGTGACGAGGCCGTAGACCAGGCCGTTCTGCCGCGCGGTGGTGGCGACGAACTGCTCGAAGCCGACCTTGACGATCTCGAAGGCGGTCTCGGTCTTGGTCACCAGCGCGCCGTCGGAGAACAGCTTGATCTCGACATTGTAGGTACCGATCGGCACCTCCGCCGGCAGTGGAATGCCGGTGCGGAACAAGGTCGGCGTCAGGAACGTCACCGCCGAGGTCGCCTCGCGGTAGAGGCCGTGTTCGGAGCGCAGCCGGACGAAAGCGCTGCGGAACGGATCGTTCGGCACCACGTCGGCAAAGTCGGGCCCGACCCGCTGCATCAGCAGGACATTGTTGAGTCCGAGCTGTTGCCGCCGCTGCACCTCCGGCGAGGCGATCTGCTCGAATGGGCGATTGGAGAACAGTGCGAGATAGCCCGGCACCTGCAGGAACTGCCGCGAGTCGGTGTTGATCCAGATCCCGAATTTGCGCTCCTTGCGCCGCGTCACCATGTCGGCGCGCGGGCCCGACACCGTGACGACGAGGTCGTAATTGCCGCGGGTTGCCGGCGTCTTGTCGTCCTTCTCGACCGAGCCGAACAGCACGAGCTCGCCGCCGGAATAGTTCGGCGTCACGGTGACGCGGTGGTTGGAGACCGACACGATCAGCCGCTCGGCATGCGCGGGTATCGCCGCCAGGCTAGCGGCGACGAGGCCCATGATCGCGAGCGGCGCGCGCCACCTCATGGCGGAGCTCCGCCGGTTTCGCGGATGCTGAACAGGTCCTGCGGCCGGATCACCAGCTCGACGGCAAAGCGGATGCCGACCGCGAGTACGAGCAGGCCGAGCAGGAGGCGTAGATGCTCGCCGCGGATCTTCTGGCCGGCGCGGGCGCCGAACTGCGCGCCGGTGACGCCGCCGATCATCAGGATCAGCGCCAGCACGGCGTCGACCAGATGGTTGGTGACCGCGTGCAGCATGGTCGCGAACACCATGGTGACGAGGGTGAGCACCATCGAGGTGCCGATCACGGTCGAGGTCGGCACCCGCAGCACATAGATCATCAGCGGCACCAGGATGAAGCCGCCGCCGATGCCCATCACCGCGCCGATGAAGCCGATCACGAGCCCGACCACAACCACCGGGATGACCGAGAGATAGATCTTGGAGCGCTTGAAGCGCAGCTTCAGCGGCAGGCCGTGGATCCAGCCATGGCTGCCGGGCTTGCGCAGCGTCACCGGGCCGCCGCGCCGGGACCGCAGCATCGCGCGCAGGCCTTCCCAGAACATCAGCCCGCCGACCGTGGTCAGCAGGATGACGTAGGACAGCGCGATCATCAAATCGAGCTGGCCGAGCGAGCGCAGGAAGGTGAAGGTCCACACACCGAGCGCAGTGCCGATCGTTCCGCCGACCAGCAGCACCGCCGCCAGCAGCGGGTCGATCGCACGCCGGCGCCAATAGGAGATCGCGCCGGAGAACGAGGAGGCCGCGATGTGGCTCGCGACCGAGGCGACCGCGACCGCGGGCGCGATGCCGACGAAGATCAAGAGCGGTGTCATCAGGAAGCCGCCGCCGATTCCGAACATGCCGGAGACGAAGCCAACCGCCGCGCCCATCGCCAGGATGAGGAAGACATTGACCGGAATGTCGGCGATCGGGAGGTAGAGCTGCACGCGCGTCGCTTCTTGTCGGTTCGCCACATGCTGGGGCGCAAGGCCGCATCACGGCGTGATGTCGTTCTGGTCGGGCATTCTCCGGCTGAACGAATCCGGTCGGCGCGCAAGAAGCAGGCGAACGCGGGTCGATTGCCGCGTTCTTGCATAACCGAAATCGGCGAGGGGAGGGACTAAAGATTCCGCCTCGGGTGGCATTTTTCGCCGAACGTGCCAGCTCGGCTGCCGACGTGGTGGATAATTCAGATGAATGACGCCGCTGTCGGCTCAGGGCCGATCGACCGGCTTGGTGATCAGGTTCAGCGCGAGCGCTTCCTTCGGGCTCAGCCAGCGGATATCCGAGGTCTGCGACATCGCTTCCACGATCCCGGAGGCGACGCCCATCTTGGTCATGTAGCCGAGCACCATGCCCTGGATGCGTTGCGCCTCGGCGAGCGGATCGCTGACCGGTGCGCTGGTCGTGAAGCGATGCACGCCGAGCCGCGAGCCCGCGATGCCATAGCGGGTCTGGCCGCCGGCATAGACCAGCACGCAGGCGCTGGCGCAGGCCGCAGGGCGGAGCTTGCCCGATGCGTCTGATGTGGCGACGGCGGTGACGAGCCCATGGGTGCGGATGACCTCGCCCATGATCGCCGCCTGGTTCAACGCGCCGCCCTGCGACGACAGCAGCACGGCATCGCCAGGTGCGAGGCGCGCCTCGCTGAGGCGGTCGCGGAACCAGCTCGCGCTGGCCGAGCCGATCTTGCCGCTGATCGCAAGCGCGCGCCGGCCACGGCCCGACCCGTCGATGTCGACATCAGGAATCACAGCCGAATTCATGCTCGCCGCGATGTAGGTCTCGCGCCAGAAGTCCCAGGCGCCCGGCCTCGACAGGTCGCGATAGGCCTGAATGGCGACGCTCGACAACAGCAGCACGAAGATGAGGATGGACCAGAGCGAGAACCGGAAGGTGCGGGGCGGCGGCGCCACGTTCCCTTGTCCTTGCCCTTGTCCTTGCGGGGGCGGAGGAGGCGGAGGCGCGGCAAACGGCGACGGCGTCTGGCGCGGCGGCGCGACGCGGGGGCCGGTCGGCGACGAACGATGGCCCGTTCCATCATCCTGACGATCGTCGACAGACAAGCCTGCCCTCCGGAACGCATGCGCCATTGGCGCTGGGATATGCGCCTGTCTACACGGCGGAAGGGCGCAGGGATAGGACAGCGGCGCCGTCAAGGCGCCGCAGCTGCTTTCAAATAGGTGAGATCAGTGTGCCAGCGCCGCGGTCCGCTTCGATGGTGGCTTGACCGACTTCGCCGCCGCGGGCTGCACGGGGGCGGCGTCCCAGCCGCCGGCCGGGGCCGGCACGTTGACCGCATCGCTCGGCTGCGGCTCGGGGGTGAAGGTCTGGATCGCAAGCTTCGCTGCGGCCAGCGACTGCGGATCGAGCCGCTTGGCGATATCGTCGCGCTTGTGGCCGGCGTCGGCGTCGCCCTGCGCGGCGGCGAGGCTGAACCACTTGAACGACTCGGCGAGGTTCTGTTCGACCCCGATGCCGCGGGCATACAGGATGCCGAGGTTGACCTGACTGTCGGCGACGCCGCGATCGGCGGCCTTGCGGAACCACTGCGCGGCGCTCTTGTAATCGGCGCCCTTGCCGCCGCCATCGGCGTCGAGCACGGCGAGGTTATGCATCGCCTTGGCATTGCCGCGCTCCGCGGCCTGCACGTAGTAGCGCCGTGCGACATCGAAATCGCGCTTCACGCTGAGGCCCTTCTCGTAGAAGGTGCCGAGCCGGAACATCGCGGGCACCACGCCGGCCTGTGCCGCGCGGCCATACCATTTGGCGGCTTCGTCGACATTGGCGGGCACGCCCTTGCCCTCGGCAAAGCGGACGCCGACCTCATAGGCCGCGGCCGCATCGCCCTTGATCGCAGCCGTGCGCAGCGCCGGACCGCCGATCGCGTCGGGCAGCTTCTCGCCCGCCGGAATTTGGACCATGGCGAGCTTGCCGCCGAGCGGTGGCGCGGTCGGAATCGTGCCGGTGATATCGCTGGCGGCGACCGGTGCCGCGGCCGGCTCGGGCGCTGCGGCAGGCGCGGGCGCCTGAGGGATCGTCACCTGCGCGCTGTCGAGCGTATTCGGCGCCGCCGTGTTGTTCGACTGGCGGCCGAGCGGGGTCGGCGAGGTCATCGACGGCCCGGGCACTGACCCGGGTGCACTGGACGGCGCAACCGGTGCGGGCGCGGCGGAATTCTCGGCGGGCGGCTGCTGAACCGGGGCCGGCTGGCTGTGCTCGATCGCCGGCGCCTGCGGCGCGGAACTGGTGTCGAGCAGGTTCATCGCCATCTTGGCGGTCGAGAGCAGGATCACGACCACGCTCGCGCCGACCAGCAGCGAGCGGATCTTGGAGGTGATGGTCGAAGGCTGGGCCTCCGGCGCGCCAGTCGCCGGCGCACCAGTCGCGGGCGCGCCCGCCTTGCCGGCGGCGGCCTTCGCGGCCTTGTCGGCCTTCTCCTTGGCCTTGGCGGCAGCCTTGCTCGCTGCCCGCGCTGCCTTGTCGTTGACGGGTTGCGCGGCGGCGGCCTGCGCGGCGCGGCGCGCGGCGGCGATGAAGCTCGAGGTCGAGACCGGCTCCTTCTTGCCGGCGGGAAGGTCGCTGATCGCACGCTCGGAATCCGCGATCCGCTCCGACGGCGACGACGCGCGGCCCGAGGGGCGGGTACCCGGCTCGAGCGGATGATCCGGCGGCAGTTCCGGCGCGATCGCAGCACGCGCGGAGGCGGCATGCGGCTCCAGGATCTCGCTGATCGCGCGCGGCGGCAGCGGCGGCGGCGCGGTCTCGACCGGCTGCGCGGCATGGAATTCGCGCGGCGCGGACATGAAATGCTCCTGCGCCAGCGCAGGATTGGGCAATTCGGGCCGGTACGATTCAGGCCTGTATGATTCAGACTTGTATGAGTCAGGCTGCGCGATCGGCTGCGGCATCGCTGTGCGCGGCATTTCCATCCGCGGCGCTTCCATCCGCGGTTCGGCCGGCGCAGGGGCCACAGGAGCCGGCGGCGGTGCGGTGCGCACCGTGCGCAGATCGTTCTCGATCATCGCCAGCCGATCGACGACATGGCCGAGCGTGTTGTGAACCGTCTCCAGCGAATCCTGGGTACGGCGATCGGTCTCCGACTGGCTGAAGCGGATGTCGGACAGTTCGCGCTTCACGAGGTCGACGATGCCGCTGTCCATCATCGGCTGCGGCGAGGTGCTGCTGACGTTGTTGCGGGTGGCGTCGGCGAGCGAGGCGAGATGGGCGTGCTGCGCTTCGAGGTGCCGCATGATGTCATGCAGCCCTTCCTCGACCCGGCCGAGATTGCCGGAACGCTGGTCGGCGGACTCCAGGCGCTCGAGCAGATACGAGACGCGCTGCTCGAGATGGGTGAACGCCGACGAGCTGTCGTTGCCGACCTGCAGGCGGTCGATCCGCTCCGACAGCGAGCGCAGCGCGCCTTCGATGGCGTCGGTATTGTCGTAGCCGGCGGCCGGCCGCTCGCGGGTTTCCAGTGTCGAGGCCAACGCGGCGATGCGCTGCTCGATCCCGGCGAAGGCATCGGCGTGGGACTCGGCGCGCGACATCTGCGACAGCTGGTCGACCTTCGCGGCCAGCGCGTGCACGTCCCCGGAGAGCTGCAGCAGCGCGTCGTTGGAGGCGACATTGGAGACAATGGCGCGCAACGCGGCGATCGCGCTCTCGAGCTGATGCACCGTCGACGGATCGTCGTTGGCGCGCAGGATCATGTCGAGCTTGCCGCCGAGATTGCGGATCGCCTCGTCGTAGCCGGTGAGCTGCTCGGCGGGCGTCAGCGTGCGCAGCGCCTCGCGGATTTCCGACAGCGCGCGTTCGATGCCGGTGATCACCTGGGCTTGGTCGCGGCCGTTGCTGCTGTCCTGGCGGATCTCGTCGATCCGGTGATGCAGCGAGCGGATCTCGTTCTCGATCGACTCGATCGCGCGGCGCGGCATCGCCTCGGTGATCGCCTGGCGGATTTCGGCGAGCTCGCCGCGGAAGGCCGCGATCGATTGCTCGATATGGTCGGGCCGCTGCAGCGCCTCGATCTGGCTCGTGATCTTGAGCAGATGCCGCTCGAGCGAGGAGAAGTCGGGCCCGGCCGGCGCTGGCGGCGGCGGCGCATAGGCGGCCATCGGCGGCGCCGATTGTTGCATCGGCGGCGCGCTGCGCGG
>DASVOL010000130.1:0-3536 GCA_036383375.1 Bradyrhizobium sp.
GTGCATTCCCTGACCAAGTTCCTCGGCGGTCACGGCAACTCGCTCGGCGGCATCATCGTCGACGCCGGCACCTTCGACTGGTCGAAGGACAACAAATATCCGATGCTGAGCGAGCCGCGCCCGGAATATCACGGCATCCGGATCCAGGAGACCTTTGGCAATTTCGCCTTCGCGATCGCCTGCCGCGTGCTCGGCCTGCGCGACCTCGGCCCCGCACTGTCGCCGTTCAACGCCTTCATGATCCTGACCGGCATCGAGACGCTGCCGCTGCGCATGCAGAAGCACTGCGACAATGCCAAGGCGGTGGCGGAATTCCTCTCGACCCACCCGGCCGTCTCGGCGGTGAACTACGCCGGCCTGCCCGGCGACCGGTACAACGCCCTGCAGCGCAAATATGCGCCGAAGGGCGCCGGCGCGGTGTTCACCTTCAGCCTCAAGGGTGGCTACGACGCGGGCGTCAATCTGGTGTCGAACCTGAAGTTGTTCTCGCATCTCGCCAATGTCGGCGACACCCGCTCGCTGGTGATCCACCCGGCCTCGACCACCCATAGCCAGCTCGACGACGCCGCCAAGGTGAAGTCGGGCGCGGCGCCTGAGGTGGTACGGCTCTCGATCGGCATCGAGGACAAGGAAGACCTGATCGCGGACCTCGACCAGGCCCTGCGCGCCTGATCCGGACGTTGGTTCCGGAGCGGTGCAACCGCATCGCTCCGGCAACCTTGCCCGAGCCGACCATCTCGTTAACGCTTAATACCGACGGGTCTCTCGTTAACGCTCAATCCGGCATAAAGTGGCAGTGATAGGCTCCGGATGATTCGGGAGACCATTGATGCTGCGCTGGATATTGCCGCTCGCGATTGCGCTGTTTGCGATTTCGCCTGCTGATGCCGCCGACGGCCCTGTCGTCACCAAACGCGCCACCGTCAAGGCTGCGCGCCAGCTTCCCGCGGGCCTGCCGCGCCGGCACTACGCCTATCGCACCACCATCACAGGACCGACCTATGTACGACGCGGACGCCAGCTCGTTGTCGTCGAGCCCAAGGTGATCCCGCTCAACTCAGAACCGTACATCCCGTACATGCAGGGCGAACCGTTGCTGCCTGGATCGTCGTCATTGCCCGGCTATTACGGCAACTGGCACTCCTACAACTATTACGGCCCCTATTACGGCGGCGCCTATGTGACCTACTGGGACCGCCTGCCCTACGCCTGCGGCGTCTACGGCTACTGCTAGCCCGGGACGCGCGCGTGGCCAGATCGCCGCAGAAGAAAACCAGCGCCCCGGCTTCGGGCAACGCGGTCACCGCCGACCTCGTCGCGGTGCTGGTCGCCGTCACCGACGGCACGCCTGATATCATGACCATCGCCGGCGGCTCCGCGCTGCCGAGCGGCCCGTTCGAGTTCACCCACCGCTCACTGCAGACCGCGCTGCGCGCCTGGGTCGAAGCGCAGACCGGCCACCCGCTCGGCTATGTCGAGCAGCTCTACACCTTTGCCGACCGCGGCCGGTCCGGCGACGCCAAATCGCCGCACAGCGTCTCGATCAGCTATCTCGGCCTGACCCGCGAGGACAAGGTCGGTGAGGGTTTCGAGGCGCATTGGTCCGGCTGGTACGACTACTTCCCCTGGGAGGACCATCGCGCCGGCGCGCCCGCTTTCATTGCGAGGTCGATCGCGCCGAAACTGAAAGCATGGGCGAAAGCCGCGCCGTCACCGACGCTGCAGCGCGAGCGCTGGCAGCGCTGCGCGATCACCTTCGGCCTCGACGATCGCGACTGGAATGAAGAACTGGTGTTGCAGCGTTACGAACTGCTCTGGGAGGCCTCGCTGATTCCGGAAGCCGGGCGCGCGCATGACCGCGAGGCGCCAATCGTGCCGGGCAAGCCGATGACGGCGGATCATCGCCGCATTCTCGCGACCGGGATTGCGCGGCTGCGCGCCAAGATCAAATACCGTCCGGTGGTATTCGAGTTGATGCCGGCCGAGTTCACCCTGCTGCAACTGCAACGCAGTGTTGAGGCACTCGCAGGCCGGCTGGTCCACAAGCAGAACTTCCGCCGGCTCATCGAGCAGCAGGAACTCGTTGAAGAGACTGGCGCAATGGCCGCCGATACCGTCGGACGGCCGGCCAAGTTGTTCCGCTTCCGCCACGCCGTCTTGGCCGAACGGGCCGTCGCCGGCACCAAGCTCCCGCTTTCGCGCACTTGACACGCCTTATGCTCAGGATAAGTATAAGCCATCTTATGCTCAAGGAGAGTATAAATGGTTGCACTCGATACCGATCTGCTCACCCGCACCGCGCCGCTCTATGAGCGCGTCAAGCGCGTCATCCCACCATTCGAATGGGCTACTTTCGCCGAGGATGTCGACGCGATCCTCGAACTGAAACGCCGCCGCAACGCGGTGGTGCTGGCGCACAACTACCAGACGCCGGAGATCTTCCACGGCGTCGCCGACATCGTCGGCGACAGTCTGTTGCTCGCGCGTGAAGCGACCAAGGTCGACGCCGATGTGATCGTGCTCGCGGGCGTGCACTTCATGGCCGAGACGGCGAAGCTGCTCAATCCGGCGAAGACCGTTTTGATCCCCGACCTCAAGGCCGGTTGCTCGCTGGCGGACTCGATCACGCCGGCCGACGTGCGGCTGATGCGCGCGCGCTATCCGGACGCGCCGGTGGTTGCCTATGTCAACACGTCGACTGCGGTGAAGGCGGAGTCCGACATTTGCTGCACGTCAGGCAATGCGCTCAAGATCGTGGAATCGCTCGGCGCCGAGCGCGTCATCATGCTGCCGGATGAATACCTCGCGCAGAACATCGCCAAGCAGACCAGCAAGAAGATCATCGCCTGGAAGGGCCATTGCGAGGTGCACGAGCTGTTCACCGCCGATGACGTGCGTCAGCTGCGTGAAAATTACCCTGATGT
Source organism: Bradyrhizobium sp. (assembly GCA_036383375.1). GTDB lineage: Bacteria > Pseudomonadota > Alphaproteobacteria > Rhizobiales > Xanthobacteraceae > Bradyrhizobium. Next base: position 2,925 of record DASVOL010000130.1, read on the forward strand.
CACCGTTCTGGCGCATCCGGAATGCCCGCCCGAGGTGGTCGCCGAAGCGGACTTTTCCGGCTCGACGGCTGCGATGCAGACATTCGTCGAGACCAAACGTCCGCCGCGTGTGGTGCTGCTGACGGAATGTTCGATGAGCGACAACATCGCGGCGCGCAATCCCGACGTCGACTTCGTCAGGCCTTGCAATCTCTGTCCGCACATGAAGCGCATCACGCTGAAGAACATCCGCCACGCGCTGGAGACCAATCAGCACGAGGTCACGATCGATCCTGCGATCGCCGATCGCGCGCGCATGAGCGTCGAAAGGATGCTGGCAATATGAGTGCCGATATTACCGATCTCAGCGACCGTCCGGTGATCATCGGCGGCGGCGCCGCGGGGCTGATGACCGCGCTGCAGCTCGCGCCCGAGCCGGTCGTGTTGCTGTCGAAATCGCCGCTCGGCGCGGAAGCCTCCAGCATGTGGGCGCAGGGCGGCCTCGCCGCGCCGGTCGGCGCGGATGACACTCCTGCCCTCCATCTCGCCGATACGCTCGCGGCCGGCGCCGGCCTCTGCGACGCGGCCGCGGCATCCCGGATCGTCCATGCCGCGCCTGATGCCGTGGCGCAT
>DASVOL010000131.1:0-3631 GCA_036383375.1 Bradyrhizobium sp.
GCGCTATGCCAAGATTGCCGAACGCGCGCCGCATGCGCAGCACATGCCGTCGCACATCTTCACGCGCGTCGGCTACTGGAAGGAATCGATTGCCTCCAACAAGGAATCCGCACGCATCGCCAAGGAAGACGGCGAACAGCAGGATCAGGCCCACGCGATGGATTATCTGGTCTATGCCTATCTTCAGCTGGGCCAGGACAAGGAGGCGCGCGCGGTGGTCGACGAACTCGGCAAGCTCGCGTTCAAGCAGGATCGGTTCGCCGGTCCCTACGCGGTGGCGGCAAGCCAGGCTCGCTATGTCTTCGAGCGCGGCGACTGGAAGGGGGCTGCCGCGCTTGAAGTGCATCCAACCAAATACGCCTATGCGGACGCCATCACCTACTTCGCGCGGGCAGTCGGCGCCGCGCGCTCCGGTGATCCGGCGGCCGCGAAGGCCGATATCGCCAAGCTCGCCGAGTTGCGCGACAGACTGAAAGACGCCAAGGATGCCTACTGGTCCAACATCGTCGACATCCAGCAGCAGATCGCGAGCGCCTGGGTGCAGTACGCCGAAGGCAAATATGACGAGGCGCTCGGCGCGATGAATGCCGCCGCGGAAGCCGAAGACAAGACCGAGAAGCATCCCGTCACCCCGGGACCGCTGGCGCCGGCGCGCGAGCTCTACGCGGCGATGCTGCTCGATCGCGGCAAGGCCGCCGATGCGCTCGCCGCCTATGAGGCCGTGCTCAAGAAGGAGCCCAACCGGCTGGCGGCCTATCTCGGGATGATCAAGAGCGCCAAGGCGTCCGGCGATCAGGCCAAGACGCGGGAATGCGCTGATCAGATCGCCCGGCTCACCGCGGACGCCGATCTGTCGCGGCCGGAGCTGATCGAGTTGCGACAGACAACCGGAAGCAAGCTGTGATGCGGCTCACGACATGGCGCAACGGTGCGGCGCTGCTCGGCGCCGTTGCGCTCTGTCTTGGCCACGTGCCGCCGCTCGGCGCGATGGAGATCCTCGGCCAGGCCGGCGTGCTCGGCGAATGGGAGCTGACCGGGCATCTCACCGAAAGCGCGCCGGGCACACTCAGGCAGTTCTCCGGACCGCTGAAGATGAAGCATGTCGGGATCTGTACGCTGGACGGACCGGAGGTACGCGCCGGAGAGATCCGGCTGCAAATCACGGGTGCGGATTCGCAGGTGACGGCCGAGCTGGTGCTGGACGGCGCGCCCTGCACCTACAGCGCCCGCAAGACGCATAATTACGAGGGCACGCTGTCCTGCGAGGGCCGCGCGCCCGTCCCGCTGCTGGTGTGGCTCAAATAGAGCCTGCCGTCAGGCTTTCCAGTCAGGCTGCGGACCGCGAGCGGCGCAGCCATTCGTTCAGGTCGATGCGGCCGAGGCGGGCCTCGCCCAACGGCACGAGCGAGTGCTCCTCGACCCGGCCGCCCCAGTAGAGCGCGTCAGGGTCCTTCACCACTTCGCGCGGGTCGCCTTTTGCCTTCAGGTAGCGGGCCACGAATTCGTTGAACGGCGCACGATCGGGACCGGCGATCTCGACGATGCCGTTGCGTGGGGCCTCCAGCGCCACATCGGCGACGAGCGCAGACACATCCTCTGCCGCGATCGGCTGGAACAGGCCGGGCGAGAGCCGGATCGTGTTTCCAACGGCGCTGGCATCGGCGATGGCGCCGACGAATTCCATGAACTGGGTCGCGCGGATGATGGTGTAAGGAATGCCGGAAGCCTCGATCAGTTTCTCCTGGGCGACCTTGGCGCGGAAGTATCCGTTCTCGGGCGTCCGGTCGGTCCCGACGATCGAGAGAGCAACGTGGTGCTTGACGCCGGCCGGCTTCTCCGCCGCCAGCAGGTTGCGGCCGGAGGTCTCGAAGAACGCCATCACCGCATTGTCTTCGAATGACGGTGAATTGGCCAGATCGATCACGACGGCCGTGCCGGCAAGTGCCTCCTTCAACCCCTCGCCGGTGATGGTGTTGACGCCGCTCTTCGGTGAGGCGGCGACAACGTCGTGGCCGCGCTGACGCAGAATGGCAACGGTCCTGGAGCCGATCAGTCCGGTGCCGCCGATCACAACGATCTTCATGATTGGGTCTCCCTTGTCGATGACTGGAGATCTCGATATGCGCTTGGGGTCCCAAACTGTCGACGGAAAGCGCAGCGGCGCTTATAGCATGCCGCTCACGCGCTTGGCGCGCGCGTCAAAGTGATCAGGATTGGTCAGCGGTGCTGATTGACTACGGCAGGCGTGCCGCGCGCCAGCCGCTTCAGGAAAACTCGTTCCAGCTGACGCGCCGCGCGTCGAGATCGCCGAGCACGACCGGATCGTGGATGTTGCGCACGCTCTGGAAGCCTGAGCGCAGATAGATCAGCGGATCGACCGTGGTCGCGGCGCGGACATGCTGGACCTCGCCGATGAAGATCGAATGGGTCTTGGTCTCGAGCTCCTGGCTCAGCACGCAGTCGAACGCCGCCACGGCATCCTCCAGCACCGGGGCGCCGGTCGCGCCGGTGGTCCAGCGGCCGAAGGCAAAACGGTCGTCGCCGTTGACGCCCTTCTGACCGGAGAAGGTCAGCGCCAGCAGCGCGTGGTCCTCGTTCAGGAAGTTGATGACGAAATGGCGCTCGGCGCGGATGCGCTCATGCGCGCTGGCATTACGGTTAACGCAGACCAGGACGGATGGCGGATTGTCCGACAGCGAACAGGCCGAGGTCACCGTCAGGCCGGTGCGCTGCCCCGGCTCGCGGCCGACCGTCACCAGGGCCACCGCGCCCGCGCAATGCCGCATTGCCTGCTTGAAACTCTGTGCGTCGACCGTCATGCCCTGACCCTGAACCAGAATAGTTCCCTTCAAGATATGCGAGACAGGGTGCGAGGCAAGCCCCGCACCCTGCCTATCTGTCATGCAGCCTTCTCGAACTCGGCGCCGAGGTGCTTGAGCCGCGGCATCACCTCGTTCTTGAGCAGGTCCAGCGAGTGCCGCCAGGCCTCCGGCTTGTGCTTGTAGTCGAAGCCGAATACGCAAAGGACGCCGAAGCCGCCGACCTCCTGATAGATCTTCTCGATCTTCTCGGTGACGGTCGCGGGCGAGCCGACGATCCAATTCCGGCGTGCGCAATATTCGACGGTGACGTCGCTGTCGGGCACGTCGGGCGCGTGCTTCAGATAGTCCTTGAAGCCGAAATGGCCGAGCAGCGGCAGGAAGTACTCGCCCATCATCCGGCCCATCATGTCGCCGGTCGACAGCCTCCACGCCTCCTCATCGGTATCGGCCACGAACACCTCGCGCACCAGCCGCCAATCCCTGCGGCTCGGCTTGCGGCCGGTCTTCGCCGCGCCGGCTTCGACCGAGTCCCAGTGGCTGCCGACATAGGCCGGGTTGAGGTTCAGGCTCATCGGAATGAAGCCGCGCTCGCCGGCGAGCTTCAGCGTGTCGGAATTCTTCGACAGGCCGGCGACGCCGATCGGCGGATGCGGGCCCTGCAACGGCTTGATATGGGGTTTAAGGAAGTCGAACATCGTATCCGGCTTGCTCACCGTCCAGTACTTGCCCTTGTGCGTCCAGGGTCCGGGCTCGGACCACATCTTCAGGATGATCTCGAGCGCCTCGCGGGTCATGTCGCGGTTCTGGCC
>DASVOL010000132.1:0-3883 GCA_036383375.1 Bradyrhizobium sp.
CGCCCGGCGGCACGCTGCGCGGGCCGTTGCCGCCGACGCGAAGGACGCCGTCGTTGATGCCGTTCCAGACCAGTTGCCCGGTGGTGAGCGTGGCGCTGTCGCCGGCCGCGCCGAGGCCGTAGATCGCCGGCGTGTTGAGCACCAGCGAACGCAGGCTGGACCGGCCGGTTGCCGGGTCGATGGTCGACAGATTCAGCGAGCCGTAGAAATTGATCGACGACTGCGCCGAAAGAATAAGGCTCTCCAGCCTGGGAGCACCGCTCACGGCGTTGCCGGCCAACAGGCGGCCGAACACGTTCTGGTTCAGCACGAGACCGTCGGGCAGCACGCCGGCGGCACGCGCCGCGGCGATTGCCGCTGCGTCGCCGATATTCACGTTCGGCATGATCAGTGAAAGATAGCGTGCGCCGTAGCGCATGCTGTCGGCGATCGACAGCGCTCCCTTCTGGACACCGAAGGCCAGCGTGCCTTCGGTCGCGATGGTCGCGGCGCCGACCGTGATGCCACCGCCGACGGTGCCGGTCGGAAACGGGGGCATATCGACCCAGCCGTTCGAGACGATCACCATGTTTCCGCTGCCGCCAACGTTATAGGCGAAGCCGTCGCTCGACGGCATTACAGTCACTGCGCCGGCGCCGACGGTATCGATGCGAGCACCGTCCTCGATCCGAATGCCGCCGGCGCCGGCCGTGATGAACACCTCCGGGGCGCGCAGCACCGCGCCGCCGCGCACCACGACCGTGGTGGCAAAACCGTACGTCCCCACATAGCCGTTCTGAAGATCGAGGCTCTGGCCGCCGCCGAGCGAGATCCTGGCGGCGCCGATCGCATCGAGGTCAGCCGCACGCACCGAAGCGAAGCCCGCCGTTGGCGTCGAAGCGGCGCCGAGAATTTCGAGGCGCGAATACGGGGTATCGACGCTGACTACGCCGCCATAGCCGCCGCTGCCCGGCGTGAACAGCGCTTGCCCGGCAAACGAGAACGATGGGCCCGCTGACGGCTGCGCGGACAGAATCAGCTGCAGAACGCCCGCATCGGCAGGCAGGCTCGGACGCGGCTGCCCCGTGCGCGCAGCGGTCGCAAGCATGAAGCTCGCATAGTCCTGCTCATTGTATTGCGAATAGCTGCGCACCGTGGCGCCAGGCGTGATCACGGCGAGATTTGGCTGGCTGGAATAAATCGACGTGTTGGCGACACTGCCATACGCGGTCGTCACATAGGAGCCGTTCGGCAGCGCGACCGTACGGCTTGCGGACTGAACCGGTGCGCCGAGTTCGACGCGGAAGGCGCCGGGCAGCAACGCATAGCTGGCCGGCATCAGCGTGTATGTGCCCGCCGCAAGGCCGGGCACGCCGCCTCCGACCGTAATGCGCTGGCCGATCGACGGCGCTGCGCCCTGGCTGGCCGGCACGACCGGCGCATAGCTTGCGTTCGCGCTCGGGACGATCGCGAACACCTGGTTCTTCAGGCTGCTGAAGCTGTTGCCCGGATTGGCAGCGGCCAGCGGATTGAGCAGCACATCGACCGAGCCGCCACGGCCGCTGATGAAGCCGGCACCGAGCAGCTGACCACCGCCCGAGAGATCGAGCAGCGCGCCGCTGGCCACCGTCACCGCAGGGCCGGACAGGCTGATGCCGCCGACCACACTGCCCCACACGTCGACGCCGTTCAGCGCCTGCGTCACCGCGGCTCCGTTGTAATTGTAGACGATGCCGTCGACGGTGCCGCCATAGGGCATCGCCAGTCCCGCAGCGCTCACCGACGTGATGCTGCCGGGCAGCAGGTCGAGCTGCTGCACGCCGACCAAATTCTTTGAATCAAGCGCCGGACCGCCGAGAATGATGGTGCCGAGCGGCGCCCGCACGATGCCGCCCTGCTCGATCGTGGTTCCGTAGACGGTGAGCTTGCCAAACACCGAGAATGGCAGCGCCGGTGCATCGGACGTGGTGCGGCCGAAGCGCACGAGGTCACTCGCTGCGAGGAAGACGTTGGCGTTGCTGACAGGATAGATCTGCGCGGCGTCGAGCTCGAGCGTGCGGGAGCCGTAGGTGTTGCCGGTGACGCGGATGTCGCCCCGGCTCACCACGCGGACCTGGTCGATGCCCGCGATGCTGGTCAGCACCGATGTCGAATTGTCCGCCTGCGTGATTGCCGTGTTGAGTGGCTCGAACGAGCCGGCGAGATCGACGAGGTCGGCGCTCACCGTCAGCTGCGCGGTGCCCGTCTTGGCCGGCTGCGCGCCCGGTGTCGTGCCGAAACCGGGTTGCCGGCCGCCGGTCATGCTGCCCGGGCGGGGCTCGATCGCCCCTTCGCTCGGCGAGAACGAGACCATGCCGAATGAGACGTAAGGCGCGGCGAGGCTGATCCGTTCGTTGCCACCCTTGGCGACGATGTTGCCGAACATCCTGAGGCTCTGCGGCAAGGTGAGTTGCACGTCACCATCGAATGCGATGGTCTCCGCGTAGAGGCGAAGATTGCCGAAGCCGCCGTTCGCGACCTGGTCGGCGCCGATACGGCCGTGGCCAAACTGCAGCGCCGGGTCGCGCGCACCCCACACCAGATCCGGCGCAAGACCGCTCGCGCCTGCCTGCCCTGCAACCTCGAGAATGCGAAACTTGCGCACCTCGTTCGGGGCCGGCCGATCCGGCGGATTGCTGTAGCTCGGCGTCACCAAGGCCAGCGACAGCGTACCGCCAGCAGCGCCTTCGCCGCCGGCCCGCGCCGTCATGGTGCCGTCGAGATAGAAGCCGCTCAACGTGCTGATGGCGATGCTGCCGCCCGCGCCCGCCAGCAGGACCGGATGCACCGCGTTCGAACCGGCGCCGGCGTCGACCACGTCGATGACCGCGCTGGCGCCCGAGGCGTCGAGACGCGCACCGGGCCGCACGATGACAAAACCATTGCCTGCCGGCGCGACCGCGCCGGGGGCCTCGCTGTCGGCCCCGAGCGTGATGCTGCCGCCGGCATCCGCGAAGCCATAGCGGCGACCGGAGCGATCGACGGCCACAGCGCTCCGCCCCGCAACGTCGAGCACGGCGTTGTCGGCGAGCCAGATCGACCGCGCCCCGATGAAGGGATTGCCGGGACTGCCGTTCTGCAGGACGTCGATCTTGCCGCCGGCCGCCGTGAGCCGTCCATCGACGGTGATCTGGCCCGGGCTCTGCAACGCGATCCTGCGCCCTGGATCGACGGTGATGGTCGCGTCTGTGCCGATCGCGATCATGCCCTTGGACAGATCGAGATTGGACTCGAGCATCAGGTCGGCGCCGGCGCGGCGCGCCATGCGGCCGTTCACCGGATCTTCCAGATTGACCGGCGGAAGCCAGAGCTCCAGGGCAGCGGCGGGATCGGAGCCCGTCGGCGCCGCAAGGGCCGCCGTGCCGAAACGATAGAGGGGCATTGCGACATCGATCACGGCGCGATCGACCACCAGCAATCCCTGGTGACCGTTGATGTCGTAGCTCGAGAATCCGGTCTTGAAGATATCGGTGCCGAGCTCGGTCAGAGCGGCGACAGCAAACGGACGCGAGGCGACGGTGCCCGCCGGGATCGTCGTGCCAGCTGCGAAGCGCAGCTGAACCGGCGCAATGTCGCCGGCTGCGAATGTGATCTGCGTCGCCGCGAGCGGGATGCCGTTCGGAAACTCGCCGGCCGTGAAGGTGAAGCCCGCCGGCAGTTTGGCCGTGTCGCCGGGAAAGATTTTGGTGCCGGGCGCGATGCGCATACCACCGCCATAGGGCGTGTAGTTGACATCATAGAACGTCGTGCCGGCCGGAACCGTCCAGCCGCTGGGCCCGACCGTCAGCGGGTTGTCCCTGCTCGCATCCACCTTCAATGCGATCGGAGCGAAATCTCCCGGCGCAAGACCGGTGATGGTCTCGTC
>DASVOL010000133.1:0-7639 GCA_036383375.1 Bradyrhizobium sp.
GTGCAAGGCGATAATACGGTGGTCTATCCGGCAACGGGGCAACTGGATTTATGAGCGGGCGCCGAAGCCTACGGCGGTCCGCGTCGCGCGCGGTGCGCCACCTGGCGCAGTCATGCTAACGGCACGGGATCAGGCCGCCTGTTTCGGCGTCCAAACGCCTGCCGGCACCGGCTCGGCCGGCAACAGGCTGGCGCCGGCCGCGCCCGCGATCGACATCGTGATCTCGTGGATGTCCTGCACCGACCGCTGCATCGAGAAACGCGGATAGAGCTCGCTCATCGTGGCGGCGGTCGCCGCCTGCGCCGCGGCTGGATCGGCAAGCAGCGCCTCGACGGCAGCGGCGACGCTCGTCGTGTCCTGGCCGAAGCTGTAGCGGTTGAGATGCGGCATCTCCGCGGCCGAGAAGCGGTTGGCGTCGAACACCGGCACGGTGCCGGCGCCGAGCGCGAAGAACACCCGGTCGTGCACCGACAGGTCGATATTGGGATTGAGCGAGACCGCCGCGAGATAGCTGCCGAGGCCTTCGCGCATCGCATCGAAGGTCATCGCGCCGAGCACGCGGGCCGGGCGTCCGCTGACATCGAGATCGCTCCAGCCGCCGCCGATGAAATCGACGGGATAGTCGGCGAGCACCGCGCCCACCTCGCGGGTGCGCACGCCTCTGGTGTAATTGTCGAGCCGGGTCAGGATGACGTTGAACAGGTCGCCGCCCGGCTTCAGATAAACGAGATGCTGCTCGGCGACGTCGACGATGATTTTTGGAAACGCGCCGCAGGTCTTGCCGCGCGCCTCGGCGATCGCATCGAACAACAGCGCGAACAGTTTCGGCGGCATCGTCTTGCGCCAGCCGCGCTCGAGCGCCAGCGGATTCCAGCCGGACTTGGCGAAGATCAGCCGGCCGTTGCGCTTCTCCGGCGGCAGGCCGCCGAAGAAGCCGGGATCGGGGATGCCCATATGGGTCGCGAACACGGCGCCGTTGGCGCCCAGATGATCGCGGTTGAACGCGGCGTGGTCCGGAAACACGTAGCCATGCGCGGTATAGCGGCTCTCGAGCCCGTGCCGCTTGGCGAAGTAGCAGGGGTGATCGCAGAACCAGGTGAAGACGGGAATCTGGGCGACGTCCCAGAACAGCCGGCCGTCCTTGGTGTGGATATCGAGCCCGATGCCGGAGAAGCCGAGCGCCATCGTCTCGGTCTTTCGCGGCAACAGCGCATTGAGCCGGGCCGAGAAATCCGGCGCCAGCAGGTCGAGCATCTTGACCTCGTGCCCGAGCCGGTCGAGCTCGGCGGCCGCCATCGCGAGAATGCCGCGCAGCGAATCATAGGTCGTGTTGCTGGAATACAGGACGCAGATTACGGACATCGGGCCCCCGCGCATGATGCTGTTGCTGCGCGCGCGGATAAACCCAGCGCCCTCGCATGCTGTCAGTTGAACGGCCGAGCCCGCTGTTTCGGGCACGGAATTATTGCGGCCTTAACCAAAATCTTCGCCGGAAGTCGGCCGCAGCGCCGTTGAAGCTCCGACGGGATGTCGCGGCGGGCTGCCGCCCGGGCCCGCGCGGGGAGCGGGGGCCACATGCAGCTTGAGAGCTTCGACGTCGTCGTGGTGGGTGCCGGCTTCTTCGGCGCCGTGATCGCCGAGCAGGTGGCGAACAGGCTCGGCCGCTCCGTCTGCGTGCTCGACCGCCGTCCGCATATCGGCGGCAACGCCTATTCGGAGGTCGATTCCGACAGCGGCGTCGAGGTGCACCGCTACGGCACGCATATCTTCCACACCAATTCCGAGACCGTCTGGCGCTATCTGCACCGCTTCACCGAATTCACCGACTACCGTCACCGCGTCTTCACGGTGGCGAGCGGCCGGGTCTATTCGATGCCGATCAATCTTGCGACGGTATGCGCCGCATTCGGCCGCATCATGTCGCCGGATGAGGCGCGCGCCGTGATCGCGGCGGAGGGGGCGGCGCATGGCGCCTCCGGAAGGCATGGTGCCTCCGGGGGCGGCAATCTCGAGGACAAGGCGATCGCCTCGGTCGGCCGCACGCTCTACGATCTTCTGATCCGCGGCTATACGCAGAAGCAGTGGCAGACCGATCCGCGCGAGCTCTCGGCCGACATCATCGGCCGCCTGCCGGTCCGCTTCACCTTCGATGACCGCTACTTCGCCGACCGCTACGAGGGCATGCCGCTCGACGGCTACACCGCGATCTTCCGCCGGATGCTCGATCATCCCAGGATCGCGGTACAACTCGGCGCCGATTATTTCGACGTTGCCGACCGCATCAACCCGCGCCAGCTCGTGATCTATACCGGCCCGATCGACCGCTTCTTCGGCTATGCCTGCGGCCATCTCGGCTGGCGCACCGTCGACTTCGCGCGCGAGGTCCATGACGTCGCCGATTTCCAGGGCGCTGCGGTCATCAACTATGCCGACGCCGAGGTGCCGTTCACCCGCATCCACGAGTTCAGGCATCTGCATCCGGAGCGCGCGCATGCCGGGGCGCGGACCACGATCTACCGTGAATATTCCCGCTTCGCCGGCCGCACCGACGAGCCGTATTATCCGATCAACACGACAGCCGACCGCGCGATGCTGGCATCCTATCACGCCATGACGGCATCGCATCCGAACGTCATCTTCGGCGGCCGGCTCGGCTCCTACAAATATCTCGACATGCACCAGGCGATCGGCGCCGCGCTCAAAACGTTCGAGCACGAGGTCGAGCCGTTCTTCGCCGGCGCAGACATGCGCCCCGGCGACACCGCCGCGCGCCGCGACGCCTTGTCGCCTTTGCCGGCGTGATCTAAGCCTGCCGGAGCGGGCAGCGAATTCATAACAATCGCCCGCGGTCCCTGGTGAGGAAACAATGAGAACGTTCGCCATTGCCGCGGCTGCCGCCGCCACATGTCTTGCCGTCAACATCGCCCATGCCGCGCCGCCGCTGCCGGAAGCCTCGGCACATCAGGCCGGTTTCTCGGATCAGGGATTGGCGCGGCTCGACGACTTCTTCGCGCGCGAGATCGCGGCCAAGCGCGTGCCCGGCGCCGTGGTGGCGATCGCGCGCGACGGCAAGCTCGTGCATTACAAGGCCTATGGCCAACTCGATCCGGTGAAGGGCACACCGATGCCGATCGATGCCGTGTTCGCGCTGGCCTCGATGACCAAACCGATGGCGGCGGTCGCGGGGCTGACGCTGATGGAGCAGGGCCGGCTGCCGCTGCAGGCCAGGGTCGCCGAGTTCTATCCGGGGTTTGCCGACATGAAGGTCGGCGTGCAGCAGGCCGACGGCTCGCTGACGATGGAGCCGCAGGCCCGGCCGATCTTCATCCATGATCTCTATCGCCACACCTCAGGCCTGATGTATGGCGGCCGCCCCGACAGCTCGAGCGCGCTGGCGCGGCTCTATCCCGACGGCACGGCGCCGGCGGTCGAAGGCGACACGGCGGCCTTCATCGACCGCATCACCAAGCTGCCCCTGGTGCATCAGCCCGGCACCGAGTTCGAATACGGCTTCTCGATCGACGTGCTCGGCGCCGTCGTCGAGAAGGTTTCCGGCCAACGGCTCGGCGACTATCTTTCAGCCAATGTCTGGAAGCCGCTCGGCATGAAGGAGGCGACGTTCCACCCGAGCGATGCCCAGCGCGTGCGTCTGGCGCGTCCGTTCCCCAACGATCCGGTCAGCGGCAAGCCGCAAGCCATCAAGCTGCTCGACACGCCGACCAGGTTCGACTGCGGCGGCGCCTGCTCCTTTGCGACCGTCGGCGACTATGTCCGCTTCGGACAGATGTTGCTCAACGGCGGCGAACTCGACGGCAAGCGCATCCTCAGTCCGCAGACGGTGCACCTCATGACGTCGAACCATCTCGGGCCCGAGATCAAGAACAACGTCGCCGCGGTCGAGCCGCATCGCGGTGGCTTCGGGTTCGGGCTGGCGGTCGCGGTGCGGACCAGCGAGGGGCTGGCGTCGGTGCCGGGCAATCCCGGCGAGTTCACCTGGAATGGCGCCTACGGCACGCAGTTCTTCTGCGATCCGAAAGAGCGCCTCGTCGTGGTGGTGGGAACCGCAGCTCCCGGTGAGCTGCGCAAATATTATCGCGAGAACGTGCAGGACATCGTCTACGGCGCGATGGTGAAGTAACGGCATCGTTGCGGCGTCAATCATAGCGGCTGACGAATAGCAAAACGGCCCATCGCTCAGGCCGGGCGATGGGCCTCCAAATTTGCGTGGGCTACCATTGTGCTGTGCCCGGTCGAATGCATTGGGAGCCGGGCCGCTATGCGTTTCCGGCTATAACGCCCCGCAGCCGGCCGCGCCCGCACTGCTTCGACAAGCCGGGCGCTTCGTAAAAGGAAGCCCGCCGACCGGGGCGGGCAAGGTCTCAGGGAGGAAAACGCTCTGACAAGGGAGCGTACGGTCAGTCTCCCCGATTCGATGGCGGATGCGAAGATCGTATAACTACTGTCATCAGGGCCGGCATTATGCGAATGCTGCTGCCGGCCGCGGCCGCCCGGCAGGGCGCAATGACGGACGCGAATAACAGGGGAAGTCGATGAGCACGTCTGGAGTTTTTGCCCGCGTCGTCGCGGCGATCGGGGCCGGCGCCGTGGCGTGGCGGCGGATGCAGGGCGCCGAGCCCGCACCGGCCTGGGGCAGTGCGCCGCAAATTCCGGCAGCGAAATCGCAGGGCGCGATCCCGACGCTGAAGATGCCGACGGCGCGCGGCTGGGACAAGGGCCAGCTTCCGACTGCTGCGCCAGGGCTCAAGGTTAACGCCTTCGCCGCCGGGCTCGATCACCCGCGCTGGATCAACGTGCTGCCGAACGGCGATGTCCTGATCGCGGAGGCGACGCAGATCGCAGGAACGCCGCGCAGCGTCTTCCACTATGCGATGCAGGCGACGATGCGCCGCGCCGCAGCCCTCGGCGTCAGCGCCAACCGCATCACGCTGCTGCGCGACCGCGATGGCGACGGCGTCGCCGAAAGCCGTGGCGCCTTCATGGAGGGGCTGCGCCAGCCGTTCGGCATGGCGCTGATCGGGGACACCTTCTATGTCGGCAACACCGACGGCGTGGTGGCATTTCCCTACACCGCGGGCGCAGATCGCATCACGGCGGAGGGACGCAAGCTCACAACCTTCAAGCCCGACGGACACTGGACGCGCAGCCTGCTGCCGAGCGCCGACGGCAAGAAGCTCTATGCCGGCGTCGGCTCGCTCAGCAACATCGCCGAGAACGGCATGAAGGTCGAGGAGGGCCGCGCCGCGATCTACGAGCTCGATCTCGCAGCCGGCACCAGCCGCATCTTCGCCGGCGGCCTGCGCAACCCGGTCGGGCTCGCATGGGAGCCGACCACGAATGTGCTGTGGACCGTCGTCAATGAGCGCGACGGCATCGGCGACGAGACGCCGCCGGACTATCTCACCTCGGTGCGCGACGGCGGCTTCTATGGCTGGCCCTATTGCTACTGGGGACAGACGGTGGACGATCGCGTGCCGCAGGATGCCGCGATGGTCGCCAAGGCGATCCAGCCGGACTACGCGCTCGGCGGCCACACCGCATCGCTCGGCCTGTGCTGGATGCCCGCGGGCACGCTGCCGGGTTTCCCTGACGGCATGGTGATCGGCCAGCACGGCTCGTGGAATCGCTCGACGCTGTCGGGCTACAAGGTGGTGTTCGTGCCGTTTGCGAACGGCCGTCCCTCGGGGCCCGCGCGCGACATCCTGTCCGGCTTCCTCGCGCCTGACGAGAAGGTGTCGTACGGCCGCCCGGTCGGCGTCGCGCTCGGCCCCGACGGCTCGCTGCTGGTGGCCGACGATGTCGGCAACGTGATCTGGCGCGTCACGGGGGCGTAGGCCGCTCCCGCTTCCCGCCAAAACTGCTTGAACCGCGCAGCTTCGATCGAAGCCGCGCGGTTTTCATTTGGCTTAACCGTTAGCCTTGACTTACCGTAAGTACAGACTTACGCTAATCTTCAACGACGGACGATACGATCATGATCAGCGCAGAACGCGCGCTCGACGCGCTGGGAGACCCGACCCGCCGCCTGGTGTTCAAGCGGCTGCGCGAGGGCAATCGATCGGTGCAGGAGATCGCCGACGGCCTCAAGGTCAGCCGTCCGGCGGTCTCGCAGCATCTTCGGGTGCTCAAGGACGCGGGCCTTGCCGTGGTGCGGATCGACGGCACGCGGCGGCTCTACGCTATCGACACCCGAGGGCTCGAGAGCCTGCGCGGCTGGCTCGACGGATTCTGGGACAAGACACTCACTTCGTTCAAGCAAGCGGCCGAACGCGAAGCCGCAAGAGAGAGGAGATCCCGATGACGACGCAAGCGACCTCCGACAATTACGATCCCTACAGCGTCCGCAAGGTGATGAATGTCGAGGCGCCGCCGGCGGTGGCCTGGCGCGTTTTCACCGAGCAGATGGGTACGTGGTGGCCGCTCGCGCATTACAAGATCGGCAAGACCAATGCGATCGATGCGATCATGGAGCCGCGCGTCGGCGGCCGCTGGTACGAGCGCGGCGATGACGGCAGCACCTGCGACTGGGGCAGCGTGCTGCTCTGGGAGCCGCCATCCCGCCTCGTGCTGTCATGGGACATCACGGCGGACTGGCAGTACGATCCGAACCTGAAGACCGAGATCGAGGTGCGCTTCATCGCCGACGGCAAGGACGCTACCCGCGTCGAGCTCGAGCACCGCAAGCTCGACCGTTACGGCGCCCGCGCCGCCGAGATGCGCCGCGTGTTCGATACCGAGGGCGATTGGGGCCGGCTGCTCGCGATGTTCGCGGCGCGTGCCGCGCAGGGATCGAAATGATGACGGCGGGCGCGAGGGTCTAGCGCCGCCCGGTGATCGACTGCATGAAAACGCGATCCGCCTCCGGCAGCGCCTCGGTCCAGGCGGGCTCGTCGCCGGGTTCGGGCAGCACATGGCCGAACTCGATCATCTGCCGCGGCTGCAACTCGTTGAGATAGACCCACACCGCGCGCTTGCTGTCGACACTGGCGGCGGCTCCGACCGCGTCCGCCATCAGTTTGATCATTCGCGTCTTGTCGACGGCGGCGCGACCGGAACGGATATGGCCGTAGACGAAGATGTGGTCATGCGCGACCGGGACGCCGCCCATGAACCAGTTGCCGGACGTGACCTCGCTGAAGATCACCTGCGCGAAGTAACTTGGCGCGCCCGTCACCTCGGCGTGGATCCGGGTGATCTCGCCCGCGATCCGGCCCTTCTGTTCCGCGCTGAGGCGGCCTTGCGCACTGGTGCAGGTATAGGTTGGCATCTGCGTGACCTCGCCTGGATGTTGATCGATCAGGTGCAGCTTCCGTACTGAATCCCTGCCGTCAAGCGCCAAGCAGGGACGTCAGCGGTTCAGGAACTCGCGGATGGCTTGCGCGATCTCGGCGGCATGGGTTTCCAGTGCGAAGTGGCCGGTGTCGAGGAAGCGCACCGCCGCGTTCGGATTGTCGCGCTTGAACGCCTCGGCGCCCGGCGCCAGGAAGAACGGATCGTTCCTGCCCCACACCGCGAGGAACGGCGGCTGGTGGGTGCGGAAGTAGGTTTGGAAGGCCGGGTAGAGCGCGACGTTGCTCTTGTAGTCGCCGAATAGATCGAGCTGCACGTCATGCGCACCGGG
>DASVOL010000134.1:0-5615 GCA_036383375.1 Bradyrhizobium sp.
CGGACGCGCGGTCGCCTTCAATTCCTTGACGGTCGCCATAGCGTTAAGTCCTTGTATTTAAAAAGTTAAAGGCCGCAGCGCGGCCCATGCTCAAGTCCACAGCAAGCCTCCAGGGGTGCGGGGGCCGCGGACGTGGCGGGCTTTTAGCCCCAAAGGGCCGAAATGACAAGGAAATGAAGGGATTTTTCTGCGGGTCGAAACCCGCCATGCCCGGGCTTGACCCGGGCATCCATCAAAAAAGGGGGCTTTCTCGAAGGAGATGGATGGCCGGGTCGAGCCCGGCCGTGACGATCGAAGCGAGATCAGGTCGCTCCACCGATCCCGAGCTTGGCTTCCAGCGCGGCGATCCTGGCCTTCAGCGCCTCGTTCTCCTCGCGCGCCAGGCGGGCCATGTCCTTGACCGCGTCGAATTCCTCGCGCTTGACCACATCGAGGTCGCGCAGGATCCGCTCGGCCTGGTTGCGCATGACCGTGTCGACCTCACGCTTGACGCCCTGGGCTGCGCCCGCGGCATCGTTCATCAGACGGCCGATCTCGTCGAAAAACCGGTTGCTGGTCTGGGTCATCTGGCAAAACTCTCCGCGTTCACTGGCTTGCGCAAAAGACAATGGCGATCCCCGCTATCCGGTTCAAGTCCGCCGCGAATGGCAGACTCCCAGGAGCTTGAGTCGCGGGGGCGCTTGGGGGTCATTGGCTCCGCTTCTCTATCCATCTCAGAAGAGCCAACGCGGCCATGCCAATCGGCCAAACAATGAAGATGGTGGTCTCCCAATCTTTGTACGCCCGATATTGATCGGCAGTGTGGGAATGGCCGCGTGTCGAACAATAGGCGCTATGGCAATCGTGCGGGAGGCAGCCGCCGTTCGCGCACTCACGTATTGGCCCATCTCCAAACCGGCTCGCACCGTAGATGAACAAAATCATCATGGGGATGGTCACCACGTAATAGGCAACGGCGAGCCGCCCAGACTTGAACGAAAACCTCAAACCCATACCGTCAAATATGCGCCGTAGACCGCCAACATTCCAGTGGGGAACCCTGCCACATTCAAACTGACCCACTACCGAAGCTTGCCTTGTCATGCTCCGGTTTCCTTGCAATCGTATGAACTCACAACAGAAATCGCACACATAACGCGAGCAGAAACGCCATGATCGAGCAGACCGTCGAGATCCCGACCAAGGACGGCAAGACCACCACCTTCATCACCCATCCCGAGCGCGGCGGCCCCTTCCCTGTCGTCATCTTCTACATGGATGCGCCGGCGATCCGCGAAGAGCTGCGCGACATGGCGCGCCGGCTCGGCACCTCGGGCTACTATGTGATGCTGCCCAACATGTATTACCGCGCCGGCGTGATGGAGCTCGGCCCGATCAATCCCGATCCAGAATCGCCCGAGCGCAAGCGCATGTTCGAGCTGATGCACTCGCTCAACATCCCGCTGGTCATGGAAGACACCAAGGGCCTGCTCGCCTACGCCGAGACGCAGAAGGCCGCCAACACCGGGATCATCGGCACGGTCGGCTATTGCATGAGCGGCCGCTATGCGGTGAACGCGGCGACGCATTTCGGCGATCGCGTCAAGGCCGCCGCCTCAGTCTACGGCACGCATCTGGCGACCGATCAGCCGGACAGCCCGCATCTCGCCGCGCAGAAGACCAGGGCCGAGCTCTATTTCGCCTGCGCCGAGACCGACATCTACGCCCCGGCGGAGATCATCGAGCAGGTGAAGGCGGGCATGAAGGGCTCGAACAACGAGGTCGAGATCTACCCCGGCACGCATCATGGGTTCGCCTTCCCCAAGCGCCCGGTCTACGACCGCGACGCCGCCGAACGGCATTGGGAGCGGCTGCTCGCACTCTATCGCCGCAACCTGGTCTGAGGCCCAAAGAAAGCCTCCGAGCTGAGCGCCGGCGGCGAGATCATCGTCGCCGGGCTCGGCGACCGGCTGGCCGGCGCGGTCGGCTATTTTGGGCCCGGCGTCAAAAAAGGCCGCATTCTTCGATCAGGCATGGCCGGTCATTCGCATGCTGGTCGTCGACCCCGTCGACAGGGGGACGGGACTCGGGCATGCGTTGGCGTCAGAATGCCTCGCGCGGGCACGGCGCGACCGGTGCCGGACCATTGCGCTTCACACGAGCCCCATCATGACGGTCGCCTTGCCGATGTATCTGAAGATGGGCTTCGGCAAGGTGCATGACGCTCCGTCCATTCATGGCGTGCCCTACGCCGTCTACACGAAAGCGCTCTGATCCCGATGCCGTTTCTGCTGATCGACTTTCCGGTGTTCAACCCCGTCGCGCTCGCGCTCGGGCCGATCGTGATCCGCTGGTACGCGCTGGCCTATATCGTCGGCATCGTGCTGGGCTGGATCTACGCCCGCTCGCTGATCAAGAAGGAGCGGCTGTGGGGCGGTCCGGCGCCGATCACGCTGCCGCAGCTCGACGATTTCATCCTCTGGGTCACCATCGGCATCATCGTCGGCGGCCGCACCGGCTATGTGCTGTTCTACAATTTGCCCTTCTTCATCGCACACCCGTCCGAGATCCTCGAATTGTGGAAGGGCGGCATGTCGTTCCACGGCGGCTTTCTCGGCTGCGTCGCCGCCGTGATGTTGTTTGCCCGCCGCAACAACATCCCGATCCTGTCGCTCGGCGACATCACCACCGCGGTCGCGCCGATCGGGCTGCTCCTCGGCCGGCTGGCCAATTTCATCAACAGTGAATTGTGGGGCCGTTACGCCGATCCGAGCCTGCCCTGGGCGATGATCTTCCCCAATGGCGGACCGCTGCCGCGCCATCCGAGCCAGCTCTACGAGGCCGGGCTCGAGGGCATCGTGCTGTTCACGGCGCTAGCGATCATGATCCGGATGGGCGCGCTCAAGCGGCCCGGCCTGATCCTCGGCAGCTTCATTACGATCTACGGCATTGCCCGGATCATCGGCGAGCATTTCCGGGAGCCCGATCCGCAGCTCGGATTCCTGTGGGGCGGATTAACCATGGGGATGCTGCTGTCGGTGCCAATGATCATCGTGGGCGCTATCATCATCACGGCCGCCATTCGCCGCAGGGCGAACGGGCCGGCGTCGAGTTCAATGTAGAGCTAGCGCAATCCAAGGAAGGCCGTGAGCGAACCCTCCCCACTGCTGGATGAGATCAGGAAGCTGATCAAGCTGTCCGGGCCCATGCCGGTCTGGCGCTACATGGAATTGTGCCTGATGCATCCGCGCTACGGCTACTATCTGTCGCGCGATCCGCTCGGCCGCGAGGGCGATTTCACCACGGCGCCCGAGGTCAGCCAGATGTTCGGCGAACTGCTCGGGCTGTGGAGCGCCTCGATCTGGCGCGCGATCGGCTCGCCGGACACACTCCGCCTGATCGAGCTCGGGCCCGGCCGCGGCACCATGATGTCGGATGCGCTGCGTGCACTGCGCGTGCTGCCGCCGCTGTATCAGTCGCTCAGCATCCACCTCGTCGAGGTCAATCCGGTGCTGCGCGAAAAGCAGCACGCCACACTGACCGGCGTGCGCAACGTCACCTGGCACGACAGCATCGACGATGTGCCGGAGGGACCGGCGGTGATCCTCGCCAACGAATATTTCGACGTGCTGCCGATCCATCAGATGGTCCGCCGCGAGACCGGCTGGCACGAGCGCACCGTCGGGATGGACGCCAATGGCAGCCTGTATTTCGCACCCGCCGCCGAGCCGACACCGCATTTCGAGGTGCTGCTGCCGCCGCTGGTGCGCGCCGCCCCGTTAGGTGCGGTGTTCGAATGGCGGCCCGACAACGAGATCATGAAGCTCGCAACGCGCCTGCGCGACCAGGACGGCGCCGCGCTGATTATCGATTACGGCCATCTGCGCAGCGACGCCGGCGACACCTTCCAGGCGATCGCGCGCCACAGCTTCGCCGACCCGCTGAAGAACCCGGGACAGGCCGACATCACGGCGCATGTCGATTTCCAGGCCTTGGCGCGCGCCGCCGAGGATGTCGGCGCGCGCGTCCACGGGCCGGCGACGCAGGGCGACTTTCTCAAGCGCCTCGGCGTCGAGGCCCGCGCCGCGGGATTGATGGCGAAGGCCTCACCCGAGGTCTCCGCCGACATTGCCGGCGCGCTGAAACGCCTGACCGATTCCGGGCGCGGCGGGATGGGCTCGATGTTCAAGGTCATGGCCATCTCCGACCCGCGCCTCACCTCGATCGCCGGCCTCAGCGATCAGCCTGACGAGACCGAACAATGACATTGGGATCACCGCTGCTGTCGGCCATTCCAGGCCTGCGCCACGCCTTCTTCTCGCGCGAGGGCGGCGTCTCCGAAGGCATCTATGCCGGCCTCAATGGCGGGCTCGGCTCGCGCGACGATCCGGCTAAGGTCGCGGAGAACCGACGCAGGATGGCGGAGCAGCTCGGCGTGCCGTCCGACCACCTGATCAGCGTGCATCAGGTTCATTCGCCCGACGTCGTGGCCGTAACCGGACCATGGAATGGCGCCGTGCGCCCGAAGGCGGACGCACTGGTCACGCGCACCGAAGGGCTTGCGATCTCGGTCACGACAGCCGATTGCGGCCCGATCCTGTTCGTCGACCCCCATGCGCGGGTGATCGGCGCGGCGCATGCCGGCTGGAAGGGCGCGCTGACCGGCGTGCTGGAATCGACCATCGCTGCGATGGAGAAGCTGGGCGCCGAGCGCGGCGGCATCGTCGCCGCCATCGGCCCGCTGATCCGCAAGGAATCCTACGAGGTCGGACGTGAATTCGTCGAACGCTTCATCGAGACCGATGCGGAGAACGGCATGTTCTTCATGCCCGCAGAACGCGACGGCCACGCGATGTTCGATCTCGCCGGCTTCATCCGGATGCGGTTGGAAAATGCCGGCGTGCTGATGATCGATGATCTCGGCATCGACACCTATTCCGACGAGCGCTGCTTCAGCTACCGCCGCTCCGTGCACCGCAAGGAAGCCGATTACGGCCGGCTCGTTCACGCCATCGCGCTGGAAGGCTGACGCCGGGCGTCATTTTCGTTTTTATGCGACAAGCGTCTTGACTCTCCACCTGCTGGAGACCGGACAAGCGGCGCATGACACAACGCACCTACAGCATCGGCGAGGCGGCGCGGCTCAGCGGAATTTCCGTCCGCAGGCTCCGCTTCTATGCGGACCAGGGGTTGCTGCCGCCGGCCGGCCGCACCGCGAGCGGTTATCGCGTCTTCACCGACGACGAACTGGTTCGCCTCGACCTGATCCGCTGCCTGCGCGATGCGGGGCTCGGGCTCGACGCCATCCGTGAGGTCCTGAGCAAGGAACTCTCGCTGGTCGAGGCGCTGAAGCTCCGCCTCGAAACGCTGGAAGCGGAGATCGCGGCCCAGCGCCGCGTCGCCTCGGCCCTGCGGGCTGCGTTGCGTTCACCGCAACTCACCGAAGCAGACCTGAGGAGATTCCTGACCATGACGCAGCTATCCCGCGCAGAGCGCCGCAACGTCGTCGAAAGTTTTTTCGAGAAGGTGTCCGACGGCATCAACATCGACCGGAAATGGGTCCGGCAGATGATCGAGACGACGGTGCCCGAACTGCCCGACGAGCCGACGCCCGAGCAATGCGATGCCTGGATCGA
>DASVOL010000135.1:0-4607 GCA_036383375.1 Bradyrhizobium sp.
AAGCAACCGGCCGAGGCGCTGGCGACGCTCGATGCGTTGCGCGCGCGCTGGCCGGATTTCGAGTCGGCCGAGGGACATCTGCTCTATGCCCGTTCACTCGCCGAGATCGGCCGGCTCGACGAGGCGCTGGAGGAATACCAGGCGGTGTCGCAGTATTTTCCGGGCGCGGAAGCGCGGGTCCGCTATGGCCTGTTGTTGCAGCTGGTCGGCCGCACCGCCGAGGCACGCATCGTATTCAACGAGCTCTTGATCCAGATGCGGCGCGCACCGAAATACCTGCGCGATGCGCAGGCCGAGTGGCTCTCGATCGCCGAGAAGCAATTGTCGGCGTGAGCTGCGTCACTGGCTAGCGGTTTCGCAATCGGCTCAGCCAGCGCTTGACGGTCTCGCCCGGGATTGTCATCGCGGCGACGCCGGCCATGACCAGCAAGAGGCCGAGCGCGAGGTTCGACGGCACGGATTCCCCGAGCAGGATCACCGACAACGCGACGCCGATCGGAATCCGCAGATAGCCTTGCGCATTCGTCGTGAGCGTGCCGAGCCGCGTCAGGCACATGTAGAACAGCATCAGGCCGAACGCGCTGGAGAAGATGCCCATCACGACGGTGGCGACCAGCGCCTGCGGCGTCGGGTGCAGCGTCCAGGGGTGGTCGACGATCAGGGCGACCGGCAGCAGCACGGTGCCGCCGAACAGCAGCGAGCCGGCGGCCACCACCATCGGATCATAGTCCGACAGCCGCAGCCCGAAGATCGTGGCGCAGGCGAACGAGACGGTGGCGAGCAGGATCGCGATCTCGGCGACAATCTCCTTGCCGAAGCCCGAGAGCGCGTCGAGGCCGATGATCGCGACCGTGCCGGCAAGGCCAAGGATCGCGCCGACGAATTTGAGCGGCGAGGCCGGCTCGTGCCGCGTGATCGCCCAGGTGATGAGGAAGGCGAAGATCGGGGTGGTCGAGGCCAGCACCACGGTGTTGGACGCCGGCACGTAGAGCTGCGCCCAGGTGATCACGAGGAACGGGATCGTCGAGTTGATGGTCTGCTGGAAGGCGAACAGCTTCCAGGCCTTGATGTCGGTCGGGATGCGGATGCCGCGGATCCGCAGCACCACGAGCAGGAAGAGGGCGGCGACCAGCGAGCGCGCCGAGATGAAGGTGACCGGCGGGATCGAGCCGAGCCCGATCTTGGTCAGCGGATAGGTCGAGCTCCAGCAGCAGGCCAGCGCCAGCAGCAGCGCGTAGTCGCGCCAGCCTCGCGCACCAGGCGCTGCCGTCGACGCAGTGGGCATGATCGCGGGAGCCGTCACGCCGCCGCCGGTCTTAGCTGTGCTCTTCGGCACTTTGATTTGGCTCCCCGCGCATTGCCGCGCATCAAAACTGATACTTCGGGCGCTTGTCCGATGCCAGCCCAAGTTTGACGGCGCTTCGTGTCGTTCAATCCCGCGAGACGGTATTCGGAATGACCGGCTCGGCATCCGCCGAGCTGGACTGCGCTCCGGCATCGGACGTCGTTTCCCACCACTCGCCCAGCGCGTCGATCCGCGGCACCAGCCGGTGGCCGGCCGGCGTGAGCTGATATTCGACGCGCAGCGGATAGCCTTCGAATTCGGTGCGCTCGACGATGCCGGCGTCCTCGAGCTTGCGCAGCTCCAGGGTCAGCATCTTGTGCGAGATGGTCGGGTTGTCACGGCGCAGGTCGCTGAAGCGTTTGGTGCCCTGCTTCAGATAGTAGATCAGCAGCGTCGGCCAGCGGCCGCTCAGGATCTGCATCACTTCCTCGATCGGGCAGCGGGAGACGAGAGATTTCATGGCGGCTCGTGGTTACAAAAAGGTGCGTAATTTACTTCACGGTTGTGGCGAATAGGGTCCGGCTCCGCTGCGCAGCGTGATCGTCTGACATCATCGGAGGCCACATCATGGAACCTATCCTCATCTATGGCTTCCCGCTCGGAAGCTCCATGGGGCTCGTTGCAGCTCTCGAATGGCTGCGCAAGCCCTATCGCCTTTGCCGCGTCGACATGCTCGGCGAAATGCGCGATCCCTCCTATGCGCGGATCAATTCGCGGCATGAGACGCCCGCCTTCGTCACCGACCAAGGCAGGGTGCTTACCGAGAACATGGCGATCGCAGGCTGGCTCGCAGCACGCGATACCGGGCGCCGCATCAGCTTCGACCCGTTGTCGCCGCAGGCCGACCGGATGCGTCAGCTGATGGCCTTCGTGAATACCGGCTTCACCGCGGCGTTCAGTCCGCTGTGGGCGGCGCTGGAGATGCAGACGCCGAACCCGGCGATGCAGTCCGCGCTGCGGCAATGGGGACGGGACAACGTCGTGCAGCGCCACGATCGGCTCGAGGAACTGATCGGCGATGCGCCGTTCCTGCTCGGCGACCATCCGACATTGGCGGATGGGCTGCTGATCGGTGTCGCGCGCTGGCTCGATTTCCACGCCGTCGCCGACCGCGATCGCTGGCCGAAACTATCCGCCCTTCGCGCGCGCCTCGAGGCCGATCCGGCCGTGATCTACGCGACGGCGCTGGAGAGCGGCGAGAGTAGCCCTGGATCCGGCGCCTGCGCCGGTCACGTTTCGCTTGCCGAGGTGATCGAGCGGTTCGGCACCCCGCGCGGGTGAGAGGTCCAGGCCGCGATTAGGTGCGGTGGACGCCGGTTTGGCGTCCACCGCACGGAGATTGCCGAAGACCTAGCGCAGGACCTCGCTCAGCACCTCGCCATCGACCTGGTGCGGTGTGGTGCCCAGGAGCCGCATGACGGTCGGTGCCACGTCGATATTGCGCATGCGCCGCACCACGGTGTCCCTTCGGATCTGCGGCCCCGCGGCGATGAACGTCGCGCTCATCATCGGAAGCTCGGGATCGTGACCGTGGGCGCCATAGAAGTTCGGCATCGACAGGGCGGTGGTTGCCGAATTGAACGGCGCGTCGCCCTGGCGCGCGACGCCGGGGTTCTGGATGCCGTCGAAATTGTAGCCGGGCGCCATCAGCGCGAACACGTCGCCATAGTCCTGGCCGACGGTCTTGCTGATGCACTGTCCGGTACCGGCGTCGCATTGCAGCGGCCGGGTCTCGACGACGGTGAAGATGCGCTGGTCCCTCAGCGAGTAGTTGAAGCGCGCATTGGGATCGACCGCGTTCTTCACCGCATCGGTGATCTGCGCCACCAGGTTCCGGTAGGTCGCCAGATCAACGGTGCCGCCGAGCTCGCGGTTCTGCAGGTTGACGTAGATGTCGGCGGCAGGACCCGAGGTGCGAATCCCGACCTTGCTGGTGTCGATGCCGGCGTTGCGCAGGATGTTGGTGAGATTGACCGAGGTGTGGAACGGCGCGAAGCCGTGGTCCGACACCACGACGACGTTGCTGTCATGACCCGCCGCATCGGCGATCTGCTTCACCGCTCTGTCTGCGGTCTGGTAGGCGAAGCGGATGTAGGAGGCGTAGCGCTTGACCTTGGCGGGATCCTGGTTGGCGCCGATCGAGTTCGGGTCGGTCGGGCTGGTGCCCTGGCGGGGATCGGTCAGCAGGAACTGGTGCTCCGAGCCGTCGGGCTGCTCGATATAGACCATGACGAGATCGGCGTCCGGATGGGTCTTGATCGCGCGCTCGCCGATACTGGCCTGGTAGCGCACGAAGGTCTTCACCATGTCCTCGAACATCGTCTCGATCTCGAGGTCGGGGAAGCCCGTGAAGCCCGGACTCAGGCGCTCCGGAATGCGGAAGTCAGCCTGCGGACGCCAGAAGCCGATATTATTGTTGATGTCATCGACGTCGGCGAGAACCGGCGTGTTGCGTGGGATGTAGTTGGCGCCGTAGCGGGCGAAGCGCACCGTCGAAAGGTCGGGCGACAGCGCCGAGACGAAGTAGGCGGCGCCGACCTTCGCGCCGCTGCCTTCGAAGAAAAACGGCGCGTTCTCGCCGCCGAACTTGACGTAGGCCGGCCCGGTTGACGGCGCGTGGAACGGTCCTGCGGTGATGCCGCGGTTGGCGTCGAAGAACACCAGCGTGTCGTAGTTCACCTTGCGGTCATTGGTGGTGTCGATCGCGGCGACGCGGATCGAATATTTGACGTCGAGCGTCGCGGCACTGGTGCAGGTCGCAGTCGACGCCGCAGAACATGAGAACGTCTCGATCGGCGCCGTGGTCACCAGCACCGGGCTGAACGAGAAATGGCCGGCGGCTTGCAGCGCGGCGACGATGCCCGGATCGGTCGTGAAGTCGCTGCGCGACAGCGAGAAGCCCTGGGCGCCGATGCCGCCGAATGCGCCGAACGGCACCGTGAAGTCGGTCACGCGGGTCGGCTGGGCCGGCTGCACCACGGTCTTGTTGATCGAGATGTCAGCGCCGTCGCCACCGGGCCACGTCGCGGTGATGACCTTCTTGCCCTGCTGGCGCAACTGCACCCACAGCGGCTGTGCCGTCGGATGCGCCGACGGCCCGAGCGGGCTTTCGCTGTAACCGCCGATCGGCGCCGCGAAGCCGCTGATGCTGCTGGAGATCGGGCCGACGATCGGCTGGAACGTGTTGGAGGGGATGTCGTTATGGACCGCCGTCGAACCGGTCGCGATTGCGATATGCGAGACTGCGGTGAGCGACGGCGAC
>DASVOL010000136.1:0-5216 GCA_036383375.1 Bradyrhizobium sp.
GATGACGACGGCGCCGGCGACCCGGGAGAGCGAGATCTGTTCCTTCAGCAGGACGACCGCGAGAAACAGTCCGCCCAAGGTCGCGCAGGAAGGCTGGATCACGCTGCCGTGCCCCAGAGGCACGAACATGAAGCCGGCATAACTGATCAGCGACATCACCGGCCCGCCCAGCATCATCAGCGCCATGCCGCGGCCCCAACCGATGCCGCAGAGGTCCTTCAGGCCGGCGCGCACAACGAGCGGGATGAACACGACGCCCGACCACAGGAAGCGATGCATCAAGAGGTCCACAGGCGTGAACCCGACCTTCAGCCCATGCCGGGTCGCCACGAAGCCGAGAGCCCAGCACAGCGCCGCGCCGAGGCCGCATGCGACCCCGAGCAGAATGGCTTTTTTGTCAGGAAGGGCTGCCGGCTTGGCGCCGGCCTTGTGTTCGTTCATGCCTGGACGAGTACGTTAGCTCCAAGGATGGATCAACCCATCGCGACGCAGGGCTGGTTGGCGCAGCAGTCGATTGCGAGGGTCTTCTTCGGCGAGGAACGTGCAGGCTTGCCGAGGTCCGCTTGTGCTATCGGGCTCGTGCCGCTGCGCGCCATGCATGCGCCTTGGCCGTGGTCTCCGCGACGAACGCATCCTTGCCGGTCCGATGGGCTTCGATGTCGTCTTTTGACGAGGCGGCGAGGGCCCGCTTGATCTCGGCGTAGGCGCGGGCCGCCTCGCCATGCGCGCGCAGGTAATCGCGAAACACCAGGCGTGCCTCCCAATTCGGATGGGACGGCTCCATCATATGCAGATGGTGGGTCCATGGACCCGGCGGCCCCTTGCGGAAGAACAATTCGCCGGGAATCCACGACGCGTATTCGGGCATGTAGACGTAGCCGAGCGCCGCGATCGGCTCGATGCATCGTTGGTTGGCCTCATCGAGGCTGCGCACGCCAACCAGCAGGTCGATGATCGGTTTCGACGGGAGACCCGGAACGGCGGTGCTGCCGACATGCTCGACGGCCAATGCGAACGCGCCGAGCGCTTGCGCGATCCGCACGCGCTCCTGCGCGAACAAGCCAGGCCAGTTTGGGTCATAGTCGGAGACGACTATCGACCCGGCGCCGTATTTCTCCACGTTGACCCCCTGATTGCTTCTCACAGAGTATCACGCGGGCAGCGGCCGTGGCGTCGCTCACGTACCCTGCTTCACCTCGACAGGCTGCTTCGCGAATTGCGGGAATGTCTCGGCCACGACCGGACCATCCAGCCGCCACGAATAGCAGCCGCCGACGAAGAACGGGGGCTCGGTGACGCCCTGCTGGTGATCGAGCGCGCCGCGGCCCTGCGGGTCCTTGCCGGAGGTCGCGGTCTGGAACAGCGTCGTCACCGCGGGGCCCAGCAACTCGGCGAGATGGGTGCAGGTCTCGAGCTTGCCGATCTTGTGGCGGACCAGCTCGCGCCAGCCCTTGCCGATGCGCTCGCCGACCAGGCGCTGCAGGATGCCTTCGACGTCGATGCAGGACGGGTAGGGCGTTGAGGCCATCGTGGTGCCGGTCTCGCGGATCGTGAAACTGTCGTCGACCGCGAGCCGCAGCCTGATGTCGTGCACGGGATCCTCGGGCTGCTGCAGGCCGCGATGCTTGTCCTGCCGCGCATAGGGCTTGGTGTCGACGAGCCGTGCCTCGACCTCCCACAGCCCGTCATCGCGGAGATAGCCGAGACATTCGACGGAGCGGCGGTGCATCAGGCGGCGGGGTTTGCCGTCGGCGTTGGTATCGGGTGCGGACATCGGAACTCGCTAGATTGAAGCTCGAATTGATCCAATCGGCAGCAAGCTGCGATGTCAACGTCCGCCGTCCGCGCGGCGCCATGCAAAGCGTAGGGCGGGTTAGCCGAAGGCGTAACCCGCCATCTTCATCCGACGAATGCTCGTGCGGATAAGAGAGACCTGCGGTGGGTTACGCTTCGCTAGCCCACCCTACGATTCTGCGATGTTGGCCGTCAGCTGACGCGCCGCTCGCGGTTCTCCCAATACGGCTTGCGCAGCTCGCGCTTGAGGATCTTGCCGGCGCCGGAGAGCGGGAGCGGAGTTGCCGTGATGTCGACGCTGCGCGGGCATTTGTAGCCGGCGATCAGCGCCTTGCAGTGCTCCATCAGCTCTTCCGGCGTGGCACTGGCGCCGCTCTTCATCACCACGACGGCGTGGACCTGCTCGCCCCAGCGCTCGCTGGGGATACCGATCACGGCGCATTGCGCCACCGCCGGGTGCTGGGCCAGCGCGTTCTCGACCTCGGCCGAATAGACGTTCTCGCCGCCGGAGATGATCATGTCCTTGACGCGGTCGACGACGTAGACGAAGCCGTCTTCGTCCATATAGCCGCCATCGCCGGTGTGCATCCAGCCGTCGATCACGGCGCGTGCGGTTTCCTCCGGCCGCTCCCAATAGCCCATCATCACCATATCGCCGCGCACCGCGATCTCGCCGACGGTGCCCGTCGGCACCACCTTGTCCTCGGCATCGACGATCTTCACCTCGGCGCCCAGCGTGGCCCGGCCGGCGCCACGATGCCGGCCCTTGGCGCGGCCGTCGCCGATATGCTCCATCCAGTGCAGCAGCGTCGCGATCGGCGACAGTTCGGTCATGCCATAGGCCTGGGTGAACTCGACATGCGGCAGCGCTTTCATGGCGCGCATCATCACGGCGTCGCTGATCACGGAGGCGCCGTAGGAGATGCGCTTCAGCGACGATAAATCGTAATTGCCGAGCGTCGGGTGATCGACGAACATCTGGATCATGGTCGGCACCAGCAGCACGTCGGTGATGCGCTCCTTCTGCACGGCGCTGGCGACGCCGTCCGGCGTAAAGCCCTGGATCACGACATTGGAGCCGCCGGACAGCAGCACCGAGTACATCGCCGCGCCATTGGCGAGGTGGAACATCGGCGCGGCGTGCAGATAGATCGAGGTGCCCGGCCACAGGCCTTCGCCGAGCGCGTTCAGCGCATTGGCCATCAGATTGCCGTGGCTCAGCATCACGCCCTTGGAGCGGCCGGTGGTGCCGCCGGTGTAGAAGATGCCGGCGAGGTCGTCGCGGGTGCGCATCGCGTCTGGAATTGGCTCGCTGCGCGCGATCAGCGTCTCGTAGTTCTCCATGCCGGCGGGCGTCTCGCCCTCGTCGGCATAGACCAGCTTGAGGCCGGGAATGGCGTTCGCCAGCGTGGCGCCGACCGGGGCAAACGCCTTGTCGACGAACAGGATCGTGGCGCGGCAGTCGCGCAGCGCATCCTCGTTCTCGATCGGCGACCAGCGGATGTTGAGCGGCACGATCACGGCGCCGGCCCAGCCGACGGCGAGATACAGCTCGAGATAGCGGTCGGAGTTCAGCGACAGAATTGCGACGCGGTCGCCATCCTTCGCGCCAAGCGAGCGGATCGCCGAGGCGAGGCGGGCGACGCGCCCGCCGACCTCGCGCCAGTTGCGCCGCCGGTCACCGCAGACGACCGCGAGACCGTTTGGATTGACCTGCAGCGCCCGCCGCAGTCCGTGTGTGATGTTCACTCCCGTCCTCCCTTGATGCGTTTCCCTTGCGAGGCGGTTTGTCCGCCTTTTTGCGCGTTGATGTCGTTCGCGTTGTTGTTTTGGCGATGCCGTCGGTGAGGCGGATCGCGAATTCCTCGGCGACGGCCCGTCCGGTCAGCTCACCGCCGGGCTGGAACCAGTGTCCGATCCAGTTCAGCGAGCCGGCGATGGCGAAGGCCGCGAGTTTCGGGTCGCAGGGTTTCACCGAACCGTCCGCGATGCCAGCGGCGATATAGTCGCGGAAGGCGCGGTCGATCCGCCGCTTCGCGGTCTGTACGATCTTGCGGTTGTGCTCGCTGAGATCGCGGAGATCGAAGCGGACCAGGCTCTTGCCATAGTCCGTCGTCATCAGCTCGGCGTAGCGGATGGTGAGCTTGCGCAGCTTGTCGAGGCCGCTGCCGCCGCCGGCCGAGGTCTCGGCAATGCATTCGTCGACCAATTCGTGGCCGATCGACCAGCACTCGAACAGGATCTCGTCCTTGCCGCGGAAATAATTGTAGAGCGCGGGCTTGGTGATGTTCAGCCGCTTGGCGACGTCGTTCAGCGTGGCGCGGTGATAGCCCTGTTCGAGGAACAGCTGCACGGCGGCGCGCAACACGGCTTCGCGCTTCTCGTCGCGGGCGCGGCGCCGGCTCTCGAACGGCAGCCAGGGCGACTCGGTGTTGGAAGGGGGGAAGCGGGCGTCCATCGCGTGGCTGTTGTCGCATTGACTCCGGAAGGGTGCCCGTATATTACCCATGGGTAATAAATAGTCCAGTGGGTAATTTTCGGGAGGATCCGCGATGACGTCACGCACCTATGTTGCCGGGGTCGGCATGATCCCGTTCGTCAAGCCCGGCGCCAGCGCGCCGTATCATGTGATGGGCGCCGAGGCCGCCAAGCTCGCGCTCGCTGATGCCGGGCTCGATTACGGCCGTGTGCAGCAGGCCTATGTCGGCTACGTCTATGGCGACTCCACCTGCGGCCAGCGGGCGCTGTATCCGGTCGGCATGACCGGCATCCCGATCGTCAACGTCAACAACAACTGCTCGACCGGCTCGACCGCGCTGTTCCTTGCGCGGCAGGCGATCGAGTCGGGTGCGGCGGATTGCGTGATGGCGCTCGGCTTCGAACAGATGAAGCCCGGCGCACTCGGGGCCGTGTTCACCGACCGTCCCAGCGCGTTCGACGATTTCGACGCCGCCGCGGACAAGCTGGTCGACGCCCCCGGCGTGCCGCTGGCGCTGCGCTATTTCGGCGGCGCGGGTTTGAGCCACATGAAGAAATACGGCACGCCGCTCTCAGCGTTTGCAAAAGTGCGCGCCAAGGCGAGCCGTCACGCCAAGAACAATCCGCTGGCGCTGTTCCGGAAAGAAGTCACCGCCGATGACGTGATGAACGACCAGGTGATCTGGCCCGGCGTGATGACGCGGCTGATGGCCTGTCCGCCGACCTGCGGTGGTGCCGCCGCGATCCTGGTGTCGGAGAAGTTCGCCGACCAGCACGGCCTCAACAAGAGCGTCCGCATCGCCGCGCAGGCGATGACGACCGACACGCCCTCGACCTTCGGTGCCTCCGATATGATGCAGGTGGTCGGCTACGACATGGCGCGCGATGCCGCCAAGAAGGTCTATGAAGCCGCCGGCATCGGGCCCAGAGATCTCGACGTCGTC
>DASVOL010000137.1:0-2006 GCA_036383375.1 Bradyrhizobium sp.
GCGCCTTCCGCGAGCCACAGCGCAGCGCCCATCGCGAGCGCTGCCGCCAGGATGCGTGGCAGCCGGCGGCGCGCCTCCGCATCGATCGAAAAGCCGAAGGTTGTGGCACCCTTGCGGATCAGCGTCAGCGCATTGCTCCAGGCGCCGAGCGCAATGCCCGCAGCGATTCCGCTCGCGCCGTAGATATGGCCGAGCAGGAAGGCCGCCGCGATCGCGACGACGATGGCCTTCAGCGTCGCGAGCAGCGGCGTCAGCGTGTCCTCGCGCGCGAAGAACGCCGGCGACAGTGCCTTCACCAGCACATGCGCAGGCAGCGCGAGCGTCAGCCAGATCAAGGCCTGCGCGGTGGCCGCGGAATCCTCCGCGGTGAACGCGCCATGCTCGAACAGCATCCGCACGATCGGCTCGCTGAGCACCATCAGGCCGAGCGTTGCGGGCAGCGCCAGTCCGACCGCAAGCTCCAGGGCGCGCGACTCCGCATGCGCGATCGCGGTGTGCTCGCCGCTGCGCACCGCGCGCGTCATCTCCGGGATCAGCACCGTGCCCATGGCGACGCCGACGATGCCGAGCGGCAGCTCGAGCAGGCGGTTGGCGAAATAGAGCCAGGACACCGCCGACGGCGAGGTCGACGCGATCACGGCGCCCGCCACGACAAGCCATTGCGGCGCGCTGCTCGCGACCATGCCGGGGACCGCGCGGCCGAGAAAGCCGCGCATCTCGGGATCGAACGAGATGCGAAGCGGCGCGGCCAGCCTTGCGCCGCGCAGCGCCAGCATCGAGAGTTGCAGGAAGCCGGCGACGCCGATCGTCGCGGCCATGACCAGCGCGGCCTGCACCGGCTCCTGCTGCCGCACCAGCAGCACGGCCATCACCGATATCAGCGCGATGTTGAACAGCAGCGGCGAGAACGCGGTCAGCGCGAAGCGGCCCTGCGCGTTGAGCAGCGCCATCATCACGGTAACGGGGCCGGCGAAGGCGAGGTAGGGCAGCATCAGCCTTGCGTCGTCGACGGCGAATTGCAGTGTGTCGCGGCCGACAAAGCCCGGAGCAATCGCCGCGATCACCAGCGGCATCAGCACCCCGATCACGAGCGCGGCCGCGATGACCGCGGCGCTGACGGTGCCGAGCACGCGGCCCGCAAACGCGGTCGCCGCGGCCATGCCCTCCGTGTCGCGCGCCTTCAGCCAGGCCGGCACCAGGGCGGCATTCAATCCGCCCTCGGACAGCAGCCGTCGCACCACATTCACGAGCTGAAATGCCGCCAGGAAGGCATCCGCCACCGGCCCCGCGCCAAGCAGCGCCGCGATCACGGAATCGCGCACGAAACCGAGCAGTCGCGAGGCCAGCGTTCCCGTGGAGACCGTGAGGAAGGAGCGGAACATGGCGCCTGTATAGCAGCCGCCTGCGTTGCTGCCAGCGGTGCGATGCTAGACCCGTCATCCTGAGGTGCGAGCCCCTTCGGCGAGCCTCGAAGGATGAATCGGCCCCTACTGTGGCCGTGCATCCTTCGAGGCTCGCTCCGCTCGCACCTCAGGATGACGGATCAATGAGTTGGTCCCGATGGATTCGTTCCGAACCGCCCTGCTTGCTGCCCCGATGCCTAACGTGATAGGTCGCGGCTCTTGTTGGGTGGCGTTAACACAGGGCAGGTCTATGGCTGACGCAAAATATGACGTTCTCGGGATCGGCAATGCGATCTTCGACGTGCTGGTGCAGACCGACGAGGCATTCCTTGCCCGTCACGGCATGACCAAGGGATCGATGCAGCTGATCGACGAGGCGCGCGCCACCGCGATCTACAGCGACATGGGGGTGGCGACCGAGATGTCGGGCGGCTCGGCCGCGAACACGATCGTCGGTGTCGGCAATCTCGGCGCCCGCGCCGCCTATGTCGGCAAGGTCAAGGACGACCAGATCGGCAAGCTCTACGTCCACGACATCCGCGCCGCCGGCGTCACCTTCGACACCGCGCCGGCCAAGAGCGGCCCGGCCACCGGCTGCTCCTA
>DASVOL010000138.1:0-8747 GCA_036383375.1 Bradyrhizobium sp.
GTCTGCGCCAATGCGGCGTAGCGCTCGTCCGGCTTCATGTCCTTGGTCGCCTCCAGCGCTGCGGCGACGATCTGCGGCACGCCCAGCATCAGCGCGCGGTTGAACACGCCGCCCAGCACCTTGACATTGGCGACGCGCGGATCGCGCTTGAACCACACCGGGTGCGAAGTGCCGCCCCAGGGCAGCGCCAGCGCCAACTCGTGCTGGCCGGGGATGGCGAGATTGTAGAGGCCGGCATCGGGCTGATGCTCGACGTACTTGTTCTGCTCCAGATAGTAGGCCTTGGCCATCGCGGCGTTGACCAGGATGGTCTGCGTCGAGGCGATGGTCGGACTGCCGCCCCAGAACACGGCGATATCAAGCGTGTCGAGGCCGGGCGTTTCCAGGCACAGCTGCGCCGCGATCTCGCCGGTGGTGTACATCTGCGCGATGCCCGGCGCGAGCAGCAGGCCGGCATTGGCGAACTTCGTGCCGAACTCCTGTTCGAGCGTGATCAGCCAGTCCTGCTCGCCTGTCGTGTCGGTGTAGTGGCACCTGGAGGCGAGGCAAGCCTGCACCACCTCGGTGCCGAACTTGGCGAACGGACCGACGGTATTGAGCACCACCGAGGCGCCCTTGAACAGTTCGGTCAGCGCGGCCGCGGTGTGCGGCACCGTCACCACCTCGTAGTCGGCAGTCTCGATGCCGGCGACGTTCGACTTCATCGCGGCGTTGAGCTTCTCGCCGCTGCGGCCGGCGGCGATGAAGGGGATGTTGTACTCGCGCAGATATTCGCAGACCAGCCGGCCGGTGTAGCCGGACGCGCCATAGACGATGACGGGCTTCTTCTCGCTCATTGCGTTCCTCCGAAATCTGTGTTGTCGGCTTTGTTGCTACATGCCCATGCCGCCATCGACCGGCAGACCAATGCCGGTGATGAAGCGGGCCTCGTTCGAGCACAGGAACACCGCGGCGTCGGCGATGTCGGAGACCTCGGCGAGCTTGCCGAGCGGCGTCTGCTCCACCACCGAGCCGACGGCGGCATTGACGTCGGGCGCGAGACCGATCTTGACGATGTCATTGGCGAGCTGCAGGCCCATGTCGGTCGGGATCAGGCCGGGATAGATGCAGTTCACCCGTACGCCGTAGCCGAGCTTGCCGGCTTCCATCGCGCCGACCCGCGTCATGCGATCGACCGCGGATTTGGTGCCGGAGTAGACCGCGATGCTCGGGAACGCAATCGTCGCCGCGACCGAGGCGATGTTGACGACGGCGCCGCCCTTGCCCGCGGCTCCGCCCGGCCGCATCGCGCGGAAGGCGTGCTTCATGCCGAGCACGGTGCCGACGATGTTGACCTCGCACATCCGGCGCGCGTCCTCGGCCTTGATGTCGGCGACCAGCGAGGTGATCTCGATGCCGGCATTGTTGATCAGGATGTCGAAGCCGCCCAGCGTTTCGACCGTCGCGGCGGCAGCCCGCTCCCATTGCGCATCGTCGGTGACGTCGAGCTTGACGAAGCCGGTTTTGACTCCGGCCTTGGCGACCTCGGCAGCGCTGGCCTTGCCGGCATCGTCGAGGATGTCGCCGATCATGACCGCGGCGCCGGACCGCGCCAGCGCCTGCGCGATGGCTGCGCCAATTCCCCGGGCGCCGCCGGTGACCAGGGCTTTCCTGCCTTCAAGGCTCTTCGCACTCATGACGTAGTCCTCCCTTTGCTTGGTGATTTGATCGGTGCCGCGGCCGGCGGCAGCGCGGGCCGGCGGTCTGCAGATTCTCAGCGCATTGGTGGTGGCGGCAGGCGTCGGCGGGGCGCAGCGTTGGCGCGCCCGGCGGTGCATCTCCTCCTGATGTCGTTAGGTCAGCCGTCTTGACGGTTGTCCAAATTATTGGACCAACCCTCGTCCAGGAACTTGACACTTGTCAAGCCTGAATTTGACAAGTGTCAAAGAGGATGATTGTGAAGAGATGGAGCGCGCCGCGGTTCGCGCGGTATAAGTTTGCTCGAGGGACAGACAGGAAAGGCACGAGATGGCGCGGCAAGCGACGGGAGCGGCCCAACGCGTGACGGTGGCAGCCGAGACGCTACGCGACGAGAAGTTCAATGCACGGCGCATCGAGCTTGCGGAGGCTGCGCTGGAGACGCTCGGCGAGCTCGGCTTCGCGCGCACCAGCCTGCGCGAGATCGCGCAGAACTCCGCCTTCACGCACGGCGTGTTTCACTACTACTTCAGCGACAAGCTGGATCTGATCTGCTGCTGCGTCCGTCACTACAAGGCGAAATGCGTGACGCGTTACGACGAGGTGGTGACGACGGCACGAAGCCGCGACGAATTGACCGAAGGCTTCCTCGCCAAGCTCGCGGCGACGCTGCAGGACGAAGCCCGCATGCACCGGCTCTGGTACGATCTGCGCTCGCAGGCGATGTTCGAGCCCGCGTTTCGCAAGGACGTGCTCGAGATCGACAAGAGCCTGGAAGCGATGATCTGGCGCATCGCCACGCGCTACGCAGAACTCGGCAACAGGACGCCGGCATCGTCTCCGGCCGCGCTCTACGCGCTGTTCGACGGCCTGTTCCAGAGCGCGCTGCTCAGGCACCTCGCCAGCGACGAGAAGGCCGTGCCCGATCTGCTCGACGAAGTCCGCCGTCTGCTGCCGACGATCTGCTGAGAGACTTGCAAACGTTCGTAGCCCGACGATTGCGCATCGGCTTGCGTCAATGCGTGACGTATTGACTGCGCACTGATGTCAATTGCGCGAACGAATTCGCGAACGCGGTTGATTACGCCGCGCTCGCCGGCGGCAGTGCGAGCACCGAGTAGATCGCCTGCGCGTCGCGCGAGGCACGCAGCTTCTTGGCGACGTCCTGGTCGCGCAGCAGGCGGGCGATGCGCGCCAGCGCCTTGAGGTGATCGGCACCGGCGCCTTCCGGCGCGAGCAGCAGGAAGATCAGATCGACCGGCTGGCCGTCCATCGCCTCGAAATCGATCGGGCGCTCGAGGCGGGCGAAGAAGCCGAACAGCTTCTCAAGCTTCGGCAGCTTGCCGTGCGGAATCGCGACGCCATAGCCGACCGCCGTGGTGCCGAGCTTCTCGCGCTGCAGCAGCACCTCGAACACCGCGCGCTCGTTCTGCCCGGTCAGCGCAGACGCGCGCGCCGCGAGTTCCTGCAGCGCCTGCTTCTTGCTGATGACTTTCAAAGCCGGAAGTATCGCCTCGGGTGCGACCAAATCGGTAATCGGCATTGGGGCGTTCCGAGGTGAATGAACCGTCAGGTTGCGAAATAGGCTTTACAGCGGCGGCGTCAAGAAGTTGAGGTGGGATGCGGGCTTAGCCCGGGTCCAGCTGGCAGGGCTTCTACTCCAACGTATCGGCGGTGCCAACACCTGCGAACCCTGTTCCGCCCCCCTTATTGCTGGAGGCGGCGGACCATAAGCAGGGCCGGCTTCGGACGTCAATGCCATCTGCCAACTATCCTCAGGGGCTCACCGCCGGCGGATCGACCCAGCCGACATTGCCGTCCGTACGGCGGTATATGATGTTCAACCGGCCACTGCCGCCATGCTGGAATACCAGGCAGGAGGCGCCGGTCAGATCGAGCTCCATGACGGCCTCGCTGACCGACAGCCGCTTCAGCGCAGTGGTTGCCTCGGCAATGATCACCGGGCTGTATTCGGTGACCTCGTCCTCGTTCTCCGGCGCCTCGATGATGTAACTCGGCGCGTCGAGGCCTGCGCTGTTAAGGCCTGCACCATTCAATTCGGCGAGCGCAGCGTTCGCGGCGTAGGTCTTGCGGGCCGAGCGGTCCTTGAGCCGGCTCTTGTAGCGGCGCAGGCGCTTCTCGATCATCAGGAGCGCGGCGTCCGCGCTGGCATAGGCGTCGGCGGCGTTGGATTCGGCTTCCAGCGTGATGCCGGAATCCAGATGCAGCGAGCAGTCGGTGCGGAAGCCGAAGCCATCCTTGCTCAGCGTGATGTGACCGGAATAGTTGCCATCAAAATACTTTCGCAGGACCTCGTCGGTGCGCTCGCTGACGCGCGCACGAAGCGCCTCGCCGATGCTGATGCTCTTTCCCGAGATTCGAAGGGTCATTTGATGCCTCAATTGCTGGATGCCTCGATCACTCTTGCAGGAGCATGATGTTTGCTGGGCTTCCGGTCACCTCCCTTGCTGGACGACGCTTCGCCAGGAAAGATTGAGACTATCGCGATTTGACGCGAACGCAACGAGCGCATCATCCTGTCCGTACTCGGACGGGGTCATGCTCTGGAAGTAACCTAAACGGGGGCTGTATCGCGCGAGCGGTCGGGCGAGGAGGCAGGAGCCGAAAGGGCATTACCGAGCATGCTCTGTTTGTCACGGCGGCGCTGCACCGAGGATGGGATCCGCATCGCCTCGCGGTACTTCGCGACGGTGCGGCGGGCAATATCAATGCCCGAAGCGCGCAAACGTTCCACGATCGTGTCGTCGGACAGGATCGCCGACGGCGCCTCGCCGTCGATCAATTGCTTGATGTGGTGACGCACCGCCTCGGCCGAATGTGCCTCGCCGCCGTCGGCGGAGGCGATCGACGCGGTGAAAAAATACTTCAATTCAAAACTGCCGCGATTGGTCGCCATGTATTTGTTGGCGGTGACGCGCGACACCGTGGATTCATGCATCTGAATCGCGTCCGCCACCGCCTTCAGATTGAGCGACCGCAAGTGCGCGACGCCATGCGTGAAGAAGCCGTCCTGCTGACGGACGATTTCGGTCGCCACCTTCAGGATGGTGCGGGCACGCTGATCGAGCGCGCGCACCAGCCAGGTCGCGTTCTGCAGGCAGTCGGTGAAGTACGACTTGTCACCGTCCTTGCGGATCGTCTTCGACAGCTCAGAGTAATAGGTCTGGTTGACCAGCACGCGCGGCAGAGTGTCGCTGTTGAGC
This sequence comes from Bradyrhizobium sp., assembly GCA_036383375.1. Taxonomy (GTDB): domain Bacteria; phylum Pseudomonadota; class Alphaproteobacteria; order Rhizobiales; family Xanthobacteraceae; genus Bradyrhizobium. Next base: position 4,902 of record DASVOL010000138.1, read on the forward strand.
TCGACATGCCAGCCGCCGTCGGGGCCCGGACGCACATAGACGTCAGGCACCATGGTCTGCGTCCGCGCGGTGCCGAACTTCAGTCCGGGCTTCGGATCGAGCCGGCGGATCTCCGCGATCATGTCGGTGATGTCTTCATCATCGACGCCGCACAGCTTGCGCAAGGCCGCGATGTCGCGTTTGGCGAGCAGATCGAGATGCTCGACCAGCGCCTGCATCGCCGGATCGTAGCGATCGAGCTCGCGCAGCTGGATCGCCAGGCACTCGCTCAGGTTTCGCGCGCACACGCCCGGCGGATCGAACTTCTGCAGCACCGCGACGACCTCGTCGACCGCCTGCTGCGACGCGCCGAGCCGCTCGGCGGCCTGGCCGAGATCGGCCGGCAGGTAGCCGGCGTCGTCGACCAGGTCGATCAGATACTGCCCGATCATGCGCTGCGCCGGCGCAGAGAACGCCACCGCAAGCTGTTCAGCGAGGTGGTCGGCGAGCGTCAGCTCGGCGGCCACGAAGGCTTCGAGATTGTATTCATCGTCGCTGGAGGCGCCACCGCCCCATTCGGTATAGACCGACGGGGCTGCGTCCTGCGCGGCGCGCGCGGCGGCTTCGGCTGGCTCCTCGGAGAACACGTTGTCGAGCCCGGTATCGAGCGTCTGCTCGATCTCGGCGCGGGTGCCGAGGTCGCGGTTCAGCCATTCCTCCTGGCCGGGCTCAAAGGCAGCCTCGCCGCCCGAGCCCGCGGCCATGTCGGACGCCTCGCCGTCGTCTCCATAGCTCGAGGAACCGTCGGAATCGCCGTAGTCCGGCCGCTCCATGGCCGGCTCGCCCGCCACCGGCGGTTCCGGCCCGTCGGCGGCCCGCTCGAGCAGCGGATTGCGCTCCAGCTCTTCCTCGACAAAGGCCGACAGATCCAGGTTCGACAGTTGCAGCAGCTTGATCGCCTGCATCAGCTGCGGCGTCATCACCAGCGACTGCGACTGGCGGAACTCTAGTCTTTGCGTCAGTGCCATGGAGGCAAGATCGATTCCAAAAAGTTGGCTCGATTCTTGCTTATCTTAGTCCGGAGCCGTTGTACACGGCTTGACGGATGGGATTTTTTGGCTACAGCCGGAATTCCTCGCCAAGGTAAAGCCGGCGTACATCGGGATCGTTAACGATCTCCTCGGGGCTGCCCTCAGTCAAGATCTCACCGGCATAGACGATGTAGGCGCGGTCGGTCAGGCCGAGCGTCTCGCGGACATTGTGGTCGGTGATGAGAACACCGATGCCGCGATTGGTCAGATGACGGACGAGGTCCTGAATGTCGCCGACCGCGATCGGGTCGATGCCGGCGAACGGCTCGTCAAGCAGCATGTAATTCGGACGCGTCGCCAGCGCGCGCGCAATCTCGACGCGGCGGCGCTCGCCGCCGGACAGCGCGATCGACGGGCTCTTGCGCAGCCGAGTGATGTTGAATTCGTCGAGCAGCGAATCCAGCTCGTGCTCGCGCTTCTTCTTCGAGGGCTCGACGACCTCGAGCACTGCGCGGATGTTCTGCTCGACCGTCAGGCCGCGGAAGATCGAGGCTTCCTGCGGCAGGTAGCCGATGCCGAGGCGCGCGCGCTGATACATCGGCAGCTTGGTGACGTCGTGGCCGTCGAGCTCGATCGCGCCGCGATCGGCCTTGATCAGGCCGGTGATCATGTAGAACACCGTGGTCTTGCCGGCGCCGTTGGGCCCGAGCAGGCCGACCGCCTCGCCGCGACGCACATAGATGCTGACGCCGCGCACGACCTGGCGGCTGCCAAAACTCTTCTCCACGCTATGCACAGCCAGGTAGCCCGGCCGCTTGATGAGCTGCGGCGCAGAGGCGGCGTTGTTCCTGGCCTGCCTCGGCCGCGCCGGGGCAGGCGCTGCGGCAGGCTGGGATCGGGGCAACTCGACGGCGGGAACCGGGGCGGCACGCGCCATCGGCGGCGCGTCGCGCACCGGTGACGTCAGCATCTCGCCGAACTGGTCGTCGAGCGCCGTGATGTCGTCATGCGCGCGCGCAAATCCGGAACTGCGTTTCGCAGGGCGCCGCCGGAACATGCCGAGAAAATCCACCATCCCCGCTTCGCTTCAGCCTTTCACGGTGATCCCGCAACCTTGCCTGCGGACCAATCGATTCGCACGGCAAAGCGCGATCACCCGCGCCTTGAATGAATGGATGCCCCTGTCCCGGCCGACATAACTCCCCCTCAAAGGCACATCGTCCGGCCGGGCCGCTGGAGTAGATACAGTCTCGCCCCGCGCGCTTCAACCTCGCGGTCGCAAAATATTATCTAATGCATTGATTTATCTTGATTTTGGTGGCTTGGAAGAGGCTGACGGGGGGCTTACAGGATTCGCCGCAGCTGGCGCACCGCCGCAACTCTGGTCCTGAACCATCAACACCTGCACCTTTCCGCTGTCGGATTCGACCCGCGAGACACCGGTCGTCATGTCGACGCGCAGACGGTCTCCGCGCACCACGTTCTGGCACTGGGTCAGCACCACGCCGCCCAGCATCGTGATCAGATTGGTCTTGGTGTCGAAGATCGCAGTCTCGCCGGTCACGACCTGGTCCTTCTGGGTCACAACCACATTGCCCTTCGCCTCCAGCCGCCTGATCGAGGAACTGCCTCCTGGCCCAGGGGTTGCCGACGGCATTGGCGCGCCCTTCGTGCCTTTCGCGCCCTCTGAGGTCGCCGGCGGCTGAGTGGGTTTGCCCTCGTAGAACGCGACGAGCGTCTTTGAAGTCATCGTGGTGTCGCCCTGCACCACTTTCACACTGCCCGAGAAGGTCGCCTCCTTCTTCCTGTCGCGCATTTCGAGCACCGCGGACTCGATCCGGACCGGCTGGTCGCGGTTCTGCGCAAAGCCCTGCACGGCATTAGGCATAGACGCGCTGCCCTGTCCGCGCGCCCCGTCGAATGCGGTGACGGCGAAGATGGCGACAGCTGCAACACGTAAAGGAAGCATCTCCATCGCCGTCCCCCAATCTCCGGCGCCTATTTCGACTTGCTACCCGGAAGCAGTTGAAGCGGCGACGGGGCTGCAGGGGCCGTGCCGGGGGCGGCCGGCGTGCCGCAGCCGCCCTTGCCGGTCTGGCCGCCCTGGGACTGGATGAACAGGCCCTGCACCTTGCCGCTGTCGGATTCCACCCGCGAGACGCCGGTGGTCATGTCGACCAGCAGACGATCGCCGCGCAGCACGTTCTGGCACTGGGTCAGCACCACCTGGCCACCGCCACCGCCGAGCATGGTGATCAAATTGGTCTTGGTGTCGAAGATCGCGGTCTCGCCGGTGACGACCTGATCCTTCTGGGTGACGACGACATTGCCCTTCGCCTCCAGCCGCTTGATCGAGGACGCGCCGCCGGGGCCGGGCGTTGCCGACTGTATCGGCGCAGCGCCCTTGGCGGCCGCGCCTTTGGTGCCCGCCGGAGCAGGCGCCGGCGCCGCCGTCGACTTATCCTCGTAGAACACGACCAGCACCTTCGAGGTCATCGTGGTGTCGCCCTGCACGACCTTCACATTGCCGGCAAAGGTCGCCTCCTTCTTCTTGTCGCGCATCTCGAGCGAGGCGGCCTCGATCTGGATCGGCTGGTCGCGGTTCTGCGAAAAGCCCTGCATGGCGTTGGGAACGCCGCTCATCGAGCCCTGCGCGGACGCGGCGCCGGCTGCGAACAGCGTGAGCAGAAAGGCCGCAATTGCGATGCCGTGCGGAAAACGTCTCATCATCAAATTCATTTCGGGTTGGCGGATTTGCGCGGCTTCGGTGGCGGCGGAGGTGGGGCGGGCTCGGCCGGCGGGCTCGGATTGTTGTCGCCGAGCTTGTCCAGATTCA
>DASVOL010000139.1:0-16239 GCA_036383375.1 Bradyrhizobium sp.
ATGCAGCGCATGCTGCGTTGCGTGAGGTAATCGGCAGAGCAACGGTCGACGCCGTGACGCCGATCTCAGGCGGCGCCACGTCAGCGCGTTTGTTTCGGATCGACGCGGGTGGCAAGAATTATTTGCTACGGATCGAAGGCGCGCCGAGCCCGCTGCGCAATCCGTATCAATATGTTTCGCTGCGCATCGCGGCCGAGGCCGGCATCGCGCCACGACTCTATTATGTCGACGAGGCATCACGCGTCGCGGTGATGGATTTTATCCAGCGGCAGCCGCTCGGTCACTATCCCGGTGGGCCGCCGGCGCTGGCAACGGCGCTCGGCGAATTGCTGGCGCGTCCGCGCGAAGGACGGCCGGTGGTGTGAGCCTGCCGCGCACAGCTCACTGCGGCACGGGATGCAGCCGCACCAGCTGATCGATCGACAGCCGCGCCTCGCGCTCGGTCAAGGGAAACCGGACGATGATGTCCTGGCGCGCAAGCTGGCCCCAGAGCGCGTCCGACGACCATTTCTGCGGCTCGGGTCCGCGCGGCCCGTCAATCCAGATGAAATACCATTCCGCCATGGGCTTTGACCAAAGCTCCCTCTACGGAAGATTGGTCCTTCGGCGGCCAATCCGCAACGCCGGATTTCGCGCCGGCCAGCGGTTCAGGGCCTATTCGTACGGCCGGCCGTCCTTGTGCAGGAAGCGGCCGTCGGAGCTCGGGCTCATCATGTCGATGTCGGAACAGGTGATGACGTCGGCGCGCGAGCGCGAGCCGACCTCGAGATAGGTCGCCGTCATCTGCGACCGGTTGATCATGTGATGCCCGTTGCCGGAATTCTTCGCGAACGCCGCGCAATCGCCGGCACGCAGCACCGTCTCGCCGCCGTCCTCGATCAGCACCACCTCGCCCGCAAGCACATAGACGAACTCGTCCTCGTCCGAATGCCAATGGCGCTGGCTCGACCAGTTGCCCGGCGGCAGCCGCATCAGATTGACGCCGAACTCGGCGAGCCCACCGGCGTCGCCGAGACGCTGCCGGATTCGCTCCGCGCATGGTGCGGCGAACTCGGCCGGATAACCGGCCCCCCTGCGTTCCGGCACTTTTGTCAGATCGATCTTCGGCATGGCAGCATCCCCGGGGCGATGACGGCAAACGAATGCGTGACGTCAAGCATGGATGTGCGGCTATCGCAACGGGCCGCCGGAATTGTGACATTCCACCTTGTGCGATGTCAGGCGCGCCCGAGCAGGTCCTTCGCCATCAGGATGTCGTCGTAATAGCGGCCATCGATCTTCAGGGCATGCTTCTCCAACCCGTACTCGACGAAGCCCGCGCGCTGGTAGAGCCGGCAGGCTGGCTCGTTGCCTTTCACCACGACGAGCTGCACCAGCTCGACCGATTGCGCGGCGAGCGCGAGCGCGGCATCGACCAGCAGCCGGCCGACACCGGCACGCCGGGCTTGCTGCCGCACATACATGCTCACCAACGCGCCCTTGTGCTGCCGTTTCGGCCCTTCCGCCGCGATGAAGCCGACGATGCCGGCGAGCTCGCCGCCCCGAAACGCCCCAAGTATCACGACTGCGCCCGCCAGCCTCTCCGCGAACCAACCGACGGGATGAATGCTCTCCGTCTCATACGCACTGCCGAACGCCTCGGGGCTGAAGCGCAGCGCCTCGAGGCGGATGTCGCGATAAAGCGCAGCGTCGGCAGGCAGGAGGCGGCGAATCTCGATGGCGTGCGTCGTCATTCCGTGTCCTGTCTCTACCGCGGCGGCATGGCCGATCGGTCGGCATGTCGCTCGCAATTTCTATCGCGCGGCCAACCTATTCGAAAGAGGGTTGCGGCGGGTCGCATCGAGGTAGACTCCGGATGACGCTTGCCTGACACTGGCGCATCGAGGAGAAGCCGATGATTTTCTGGATCGCGAGTGTGGCTGGATTGGCGACAGCCTACCTTCTCGGCTCGATACCCGCGGGCTATCTGGCGGGGAAACTGCTCAGGGGTATCGACATCCGGGAGCACGGCTCCAGGTCCACCGGGGCCACAAACGTGTTGCGAACCCTCGGCAAGTGGCCCGCGTTGGCGATCCTCCTGGTCGATGTGCTGAAGGGCGCGGCCGCGATCGCGTTTGCCCGCTGGTTTTATCCGTGGCTCGGGACATTACCGTCGGTCACGCCACCGACCGATCTGCAAACCTTGCTGCCTTGGGCGGTCTGCCTGGCCGGACTTGCCGTATTGTTGGGGCACAGCCGCTCGATCTGGCTGAATTTTACCGGCGGCAAATCCGCCGCTGCAGGGCTCGGCGTGTTGCTGGCGCTGTCCTGGCCGGTCGGCTTGGGCGCCGCCGCTGCCTTCGGCGCCGTGCTGGCTGTTTCCCGAATGGTGTCGCTTGGTTCGATGCTGGCTGCGCTCACAGCGATCGCCCTGGTCTGCGCCATGGAGCAGCCGTTGCCCTATCGGCTGCTGGTCATTGCAGGCGGCCTTTACGTGATCGCGCGCCATCGCGCCAACATTCAGCGGCTGCTGGCCGGGACCGAACCGCGGCTGGGATCAGGCGGGCGAGAATCGAAAGCAGCGTCGTAGAGCTAAGAAGGCGCTCTCTGAACACGACCGACGCCGTCGGCAGCAGCCCGGTGATGCCGCGCCGCTGCCGGTAACCGATGCGTCTGTCATGCTGCGGCTGAGATCGCCTTGATGACGTCAGACGAATGCGTCACGAAGCCGAAGCACTTCTTGACGTTGAACAGGGTTGCTTCGACGCAGTAGTCCGGCGAGGTCGTTGCGCAGCAGTCTTCGACCAGGAGGCAACCGTAGCCCAGGAAGTTCGCATCGGTGAGCGAATGCAGTACGCATTGATCGGTGTTGACGCCGGCAAACAGGATCGTCTTGGTGCCGAGATTGCGCAGAATGCTATCCAGCGGCGTGTCCCAGAAGCCGCTGATCCGGTATTTGTCGACATGAATGTCCTCGGGCTCCTGCTTCAATTCATCGACAACGGCCGCAGCCCAGCTGTCTTTCTGCAGCACACGCGCGCCACTGCCGGGCAACGGCTCGCCAAGGCCGATGCCGACGCCCTTCGGCTTGTAGAGATGGAGCTGGTTCGGCGCCATGTTCTTCAGATCAGGCCGATTGCCCCAGTTCAGCCAAATGACGTGCACGCCGGCCTTTCGCAACACCGGGAGAACCTTCTGCAGCGGCTCGATCGGCGCCCGATCCGGCGTGTAGTCGAGGCCGAGATGATCGACCCATCCCTCCTTCGCACAGAAGTCGTTCTGCATGTCGACGACGATGAGAGCGGTGCGGTGCAGATCGACCGTCACCGTTTGCGGCTGCGCGTCGATCGTGACCGCCTTGGGCGGCGGCGGCGCCATCGCCATGTTGACGTTGGTGTCATCGACCAGCCATTTGTAGCCGGGAGCAGACCCAAGGGGATTGGCGGTGCTGGGCGCGGCGGCTTCCGTGGCCTTTGCTAAAGTGGAACTCGTCATCGGACTCTCCTCCCTTGGCTATGTTTTCTTGCCTATGTTTTCTTGAAGTCTGTTGCGATCAGCCGCCGCGTTCGAACGGAATGGTCAGCGCCGAGGGCTGCCTGCTCTTTCCGACCAAGCCTGCGATGGCGACCAGCGCCAGCAGATATGGCAGCAGCAACAGCAGCGCGACCGGCACATCGAGCTGCAGCGCCGGTACCAGGAATTGCAGCGCGGTGGCGAAGCCGAACAGCAGGCACGCCGCCAGCGTGTACCAGGGATTCCAGCCGCCGAAAATCACGGCCGTGATCGCGAGGTAGCCTGCGCCCTTGGTCATGTTCTCGGTGAACGTGTTGCTGTCTGCGACCGACATGAACGCGCCGCCGAGGCCGGCCAAGATGCCGGCGTAGAGCACGCCGAGATAGCGCGTCTTCGCCACGCTGATGCCTGCCTTGTCCGCGGCGCGCGGATCCTCGCCGACCGCCCGCACCGCCAGCCCGAACGACGTGTACTTCAGGATCAACCAGGTCACGACGACCATCAGGATGCTGACATAGGCAAGCCCGGTCTGGTTCGCCAACGCCGGCCCAATCACCGGGATATGCGCGACCCACGGAAGATTGAGCTGCGCAAATCCGGGAATCGGATCGCGCGACAGCGGCCCGAATATCTCACGGTAGAGGAATGTGGTTGATCCCAGCGCCAGGATGTTGAACCCGATCCCGACCACCAGTTGATTTGCGCGCAAGGTCACGCTCAGCACGGCCTGGACCGCGGCAACCGCCATCGCGACCAATACGCCGGCCGCCACGCCGAGCAGCGGCGAGCCGGTCGCCCACGATGCCAGCGCCGCCGTGAAGGCCGACATCAGCATCATGCCATCGAGACTGAGATTGAGCACGCCGGCGCGCTCGCTCAGCATCTCGCCGGTTGCGGCGAAGATGATCGGAACCGCAAGGCGCAGTCCGGAACCGATGAACACGGCCATTTGTTCGTCAATCATCGGGTCACCTTTCGGTTGGTGAGGATCGCGGAGCCTGCAATGACGATGACGATCAGGCCCTGGCAGATCAGGACGACGGCGGACGGGACGTGCGCCGAGATTTCCATGTTGATGGATCCCGATCGCAGGAAGCCGAACAGCAACGCACCGATCACGACGCCAACGGCCGAGCCGCGCGACAACAGGCCGACCACCAGGCCGTCAAATCCGTAACCAGACGAGAAATCGCTCGTCAGGTAGAACTGCTGGCCGAGGATCATGATCGCGCCGCCGAGACCGCCCAGGCCGCCGGAGACCGTCATGGCCAGGATCACGTAGAAGCTCGTCCGCATGCCGGCACGGCGGGAGGCCGTGGCATTCAGGCCGACTGCGCGCAGCCGCAGGCCGAGCGTGCTGTGCTTGAGCACCAGCCACACCACGACGACCGCGATCGCCGCGATCAGCAGACCGATATGAAGTGGCGATCCATTGTCCGGGAACAGCAGTGGCAGCTTGGTCGTATCCGGAATCTCCGCCGATTCCGGCAGCGACGACACATCGCTGATCGGCTTGCGCAGCAGGTGAAAGGACTCGACGGACCAGTACACCAGCGGCAGCGCAATGAAGCTGAGCAGCAATGTGCTGATGACCTCGTTGGTACCGCGTGCCGCCTTGAGGAAACCGGCCAGGCCGCCCCAGACGGCGCCCGCGATGGTCCCAACCGCGAGCGGCACGATGAACGCCAGCCCCAGCGGCAGGTCGCCGGCGCCATGCAGGGCCGCGGCCGTCGCGAACATGCCGCCCATCGCGATCTGCCCCTCGCCGCCCACATTGGTCAGGTTGGCGCGGCTGGCGAAGATGAAGCCGAGGCCGACCAGCGCGAGGCTGATCGCGCGGTTGATGGAGGCGCCGATGTTGAAATCGCTTCCGGCCATGCCGTCCCAGAACGCTTCGATCGCCTCGAGGACGGATGCACCGGTGGCTGCGATGATGAGCAGGCCGATCCCGAGCGCGATGATGGTCGACACCACCGGAACCAGAACCTGCAACGGCACGAGTTCGAGGCCTGCGCCCTTTGCGACCCGCGCGAGTTTCGGATTCTTCATAACCATGGCCAACCTAGACATGCGCGTGCCCCGACATCATCGCTCCGATCGCCTCGCGGCTGAACGACCCGGCCGCGAGTTCGCCAACCAGCTTGCCGCGGTAGATCACCGCGATCCGGTCCGACACCGCCATCAGCTCCTCGAGCTCGCTGGAGATCAGAAGCACCCCGAGCCCGTCATCCCGCGCGGTACGAATCCGATTGTAGACGGCCTCGATCGCGCCGACGTCGAGCCCACGCGTCGGCTGCGCGGCGAGCAGGAACACCAGCGGATCGAGCGAAAGCTCGCGCGCGAGCACGGCCTTCTGCTGATTGCCGCCGGAGAGGCTCGCCATCGAAACGTCGGGGCTGCTCGCCCGCACGTCGAAGTCGCGCATCATCATCTCCGCCGCCTTGCGCCGCGCCGACTTGTCGAGCAGGCCAAAGCGGCTGAACTTTCCGATCGCGCCGAGAAACAGGTTCTCGGCCACCGACAATTCCTTGATGCAGGCCACTGCATGGCGATCCTCGGGAACGATGCCGACGCCCGCATCGGTGATCTCCTGCGGCGTGCAGCCGCCGACCGGCGTCCCGCCGACCACGATCGCGCCGGCGCTCGGCGCGGCGAGACCGGCCAGGATCAATCCGAGCTCGGTCTGGCCGTTGCCCTCGACCCCCGCGATCCCGACAATCTCGCCGGTGCCGACCGTGAGGCTCAGGCCGTCGAGTCTCGGCACGCCATGTGGGTCCCGATACACCAGGTCCGAGATCTGCAGCACCGCCTCGCCCGGCGACACCGGCCCGGCTGCGTCTGAGGGTTTCGCCGGCGTCTTGCCTTCGATGTCGACCGCAGCTGCGAGCACCGAGCCGGCCGACTGGACGTCGCGGCCGACCATCGAGCGCACCAGCGACCGGATGTCGGCGCCCTCCATCGCGACGGTCTCGATGATCCGGCCCTGCCGCAGCACCGTGGTGCGATCGGCCACGCGGCTGATCTCGCCGAGCTTGTGCGTCACCAGGATCACGGACTTTCCGCGCAGCGCCACCTGGCGGCAGATCGCCAGCAGTGCGTCGATCTCGTCCGGCTGCAGCACGGCCGTCGGCTCGTCGAGCACCAGCAGCTGCGGATCGCCGAGCAGGCATTTGATGATCTCGACCCGCTGCCGCTCACCGACCGAAAGCTCGTCGATCCGCGCCTCGGGGTCAATTTCGAGGCCGTATTCCGCGGCGAGCTGCTCCATCCGCACGATGATGTCCTGCGGCTTCAGCACCGCGTTGGCACGGCCGAGCATCAGGTTCTCGGCCACGGTCATGTTGGGCACTAGGCTGAAATGCTGATGCACCATCACGACGCCGCGCTGCAGCGCCTCCGCCGGGCCGCGCGGATCGAACGGCTCGCCGCCCAGCGTCATAGTGCCGGCATCGGGCCGGTGCACCCCGAACACCAGGTTGCACAATGTCGATTTGCCGGCGCCGTTCTCGCCGAGCAGGCAGTGCACCTCGCCGCGCTCGATCAGCAGCGATATGTCGTCGAGCGCGGTGAAAGCCCCGAAGCGCTTGGTCAAGCCAGACAGTTCGAGAAGCGCCACGGTCAGCCCACCTTGACTTTGATCTTGTTCGACAGCAGGTCGTCCTTGAGCTCCTTGATCTTGGCTTGGATCTCCGGCGTTGCCCCCGCGCAGATCTCGATGTCGGCCGAGCGCGGCCCCATGGCAAGGCCGAACTGCTTGTATTCCGGGTGCCACGTTCCGGCGACGGCCTGGTCGATCGCGTACTCGACCATGAAGCCGATGCCGCTGACGGTGTATGCGATGTAGAGCGGATTGTTGTCGGAGCAGTAGTTGGTGTAGCTCCCGATCATCCTGGTGCCCTTCTCGCGCGCCGCCTGCTCCATTCCGCGCACGCCGAGATTGAGGATGTTGTAGTGGACGTCGGCGCCCTGCGCGATCGCGGCAAGGGTCGCCTCCTTCGCCTTGGCGACGTCGTCGAAGTCGCCGGTGTAGGTCACGAAGCATTTGGTGTCCGGCTTGACGTGCTTGGCGCCGTTCGCGAACTCCGTTCCGGTGTTGACGATGGCCGGGATTTCAAGCCCGCCGACATAGCTCACCGCGCCGTTCTTCGACATCATCGCGGCAACGGCCCCGGCAATGAAGCCGATCTGGGCCTGCAGCACGTCGTATTGCGCGACGTTTTCGGTCGGCTGTCCGGTCGGGCCGACGATGGAGAACTTCACCTTCGGGAATCGCTTGGCGACCTTGAGCACCGATGCCTGGGTCTGCCCCGCGGCGCCGATCACCATGTCGTTCTTGCTCGCGAGCGTGACGAGCGCCTGTTCCATGTCGGCGAACTTGACGTTCTCGATCGACGTAATGACGACCTTCTTGCCGTGGCGCTGCTCGGCCGCCTTCATGCCGTTGTAGGCCGACTCCATCCAGCCATGGTCGGCCCGCGACCCCGGAATCAGGATGCCGATGCGCAGCGGCTTCGCATCGTCGGCGAAGAGCCGGCCTGATGAGCCGATAAAGGCTGCCGAGAGCAGACCTGTTTGCAGAAATGCACGACGGGTACCGTTCATGTGTTTCCTCCTGTTCGTTCCCGGTGTTGCCGCATTTGTTGCGGCATTTTTTCAATCGACGGCGCGACCGCGCCGTCGTTCTCAAGATCGAAGCAACGTCAGCTCGCGGCCGCCGTCGCCAGCGCTCCGACAGCGTCGACGAAACATTTCATCGGAGCCTGCACGACGCCGGCGCCGATGATGCCCATGCCCGGCTCCTTGTGCGCGGTTGCGGTGTTGATGACCGGCCGCCTGCTCTCGTCCACGACCTTGCGGATGTCGATGCCAACGGGCGCTCCGATGAAGTCGAGCATCGGCAGAGTGAAGCCGGGATTGCGGCCGATCGTGACGTGCGCCATCTCGCGCGAATAGCGCAGCGCGTCCTGCGGCGTGCCGCCGACGAACTGGACCATCGCGGGGGCCGCCGCCATCGCGAACGCGCCGAGGCCCGCGGTCTCGGTGATCGCGCTGTCGCCGATATCGGGATTGGCATCGGCCTCGCTGAAGCCGGGCAGAAACAGGCCGACCGGAATATCGGCCGGACCGACAAACCATTGCCCGTTCAGCCCGCTGACCCGGATCCCGACATTCACGCCGTTGCGCGCCATTGCGGTGACGATGCTGCTGAACGGCACGCCGTGCGCGGCATCCATGGTCGCCTTGCAGGCCGCCATCGACAGGCTGAGGAAGAACATGTCGTCCGCCCCGATCGTCCGCAGCGTCTCGTGAACCAGATCGCGCGAGATCGAGGATGTGAGCAGCGATTCCGTGACGGCGCGATACAGCAGCAAGGTCGCCGCCGTGTTCCGATTATGGACGTCGTCGCCCATGTGCAGCGACTGCGACATCAGCGGCTTCAACGGCAATCCGCCGTCGATGCCGGCGATCGCGGCCTTCAGGCATGGCGCCAGCACATTCTCGATCAGCTTGAGGCCTTCGATCACCTCGGGCGCGAAGGCTCCGAAACGCAGCGTCTTGGCGCCGCCGGATTCCATCATCGGCGCATAGGCGCGATTGCCGGTGGTCTGGTTCAGCACCACGAAGAGCGGCATCGAGGGCGAGATGATTCCGGTCATCGGCCCGACCGCGCCGAATTCATGGCATGGCGCGAAGCGGATGCCGCCTGCCGCCACGAGTTGCTCGGCCTCCTGCTGGGTCGTCGCCCATTTCTCGTAGAGAATTGCACCGACGACCGCCCCCTTCATCGGGCCGCACATATCGTTCCAGGCGATCGGCGGACCGGCGTGGAGCAGCGTCCGGCCCATCTCCGGCCAGACTTCGGACGCGTGCGCAGCGACGTCGACCCATACCGGCTGCGCGGTCAGGATGCGCTCGAGTACCTCCGCATTGGCGCGATCGATCCGCGATCCCAGACAGTCGGCATCACCGACGTCGCCGATCAGTTGCGCGAGGCTCCAGGCGACCTCGGGACTCCCGTCGCCGACCGGCTGCCACTGCAGACGCACCAGCGGGGCACCGCTGCTTTCGACACCGCGATCGAGGCCGGAAGCGCCGAGGCTGATGACCGATGTCTTGTCCTGGAGCGCGGAAGAGGCTGCGTTCATCATCGTTCTCCACCTTGCATCACGCGGCGCCCCGTGGCGTTGTCGTCCGCGGCCATGCGGCTCGCGATGGCTTGCGCGGCAAGCGCTGCGCCCGTGCTGCTGCCGACGATCTCCGCGCCGGCGTCCGCCAACATGGCTTTCTGGGTCTCGTAAGGCTGCGGATCTGAACCCGTGCCGCAGACGAAGCAGACCACGGGAAGCTCCCGCCCCTGCGCGCGCGCCGCAGCCTTCGCCCGGCGGATCGCCGGAGCCAGGACCTCGGCCGGATTGGGGTGGCTGCCGTAACCGAGCACGACGTCCAGAACGATGCAGGCAACGGTCGGATCGTCCGCTTCCTTGAGCAGCCGTTCGATCCGCACGCCATAGTCGATCATCGGATGCGGACGCCCCACCGTGAATTCGTCACTGCCGAGATCGATCGCCGTGTGCCCGTGGCTCTCTGCCACGTCGGAGAGACGATCAGCACCGGCAAGCGGCGCGTTCGACTGGGCACGAATGCCCGCCGCCCGCCAGATGGTCTGGGCTTCTGAGCAGAACGTCCCGCCGGAGTAGAGACCGCGCAGGTAACGCTGCGAGGGCGCCAGCGACGCACAGACCCGCGTTGCCAACGCTTCGATGGACTGTCCATCGCTCCCGGGTTGCTGCGCGCCCGCAAGCGCGACCGCCTGGCGCGCCGTCTCCTCGAGCGACGACGTACGGTGAACATTGCCGGCGGATGCGGCCGGCTCGCCCCCGAGGAAGCAGATCACGACCGGCTTTCCGATTGCGCGAGCGCGCTCGATCACCCGCTTCTGCACATCGGGCGCAGGAGGTTTTGAGACGATGGCGACGACTTTGGTCTGCGCGTCGGCGGCCAGCAGTTCGAGGCCCTGCAGCATCGTGATGCCGCCGACTTCGCTTGAGACGTCGTGACTGCCGGTGCCGATCGCCTGCGAGATGCCCTGGCCATGACGATGGATCTGGCACATCACCTCCTGCAAACCCGTTCCTGACGCGCCGACGAGCCCGATCGCGCCGCGCCGAACGACGTTGGCAAACCCAAGCGGCACACCATTGATGATGGCGGTGCCGCAATCCGGTCCCATCACCAGCAGGCCCTTCTGCGCTGCAACGCGCTTGATGGCTACCTCTTGTTCGATCGGCACGTTGTCGCTGAACAGCAGCACGTTCAGGCCCCGGCGCAGCGCCTTCAAGGCCTCTGCCGCGGCATAAGGGCCCGGCACCGAGATCAATGCGAGGTCGGCATGATCGGCAATCGCGACTCCGCCGGAGATCGAGCGCGGCGGCGCTTCGGCCGCGGCTTCAGTCGATCCGCCCTCCGGCTCTTCGCCGGCGATCTGGGAATGAATCTCCCGCTCCGCGGCTGCGAGCTTGTCGGGCGCATCGTCCGCCACGACGATCATGATATCGCCCGGCTTGGCGCTCTCGAGCGCCGGGCTCATCAGCCCGGCTTGCTGCAGGAACTCCTTGTTGCTGCGCGTTCCCATCAGCAGCGTGACCCGCTGCACGCCGGTCCGCGCGACCGTGACCTGGGATATCCGCATCAACGACACGGAATCCTTGTACAGGTTCGCCCTTATGCTGGATTGAATGGCCATTGCCTTGTCGTTCCCTTGAATCCCGCAGGCTGCTTGTTTGTCTTGTATGTGTGAGCTTGAGCCAGCGGCCAGCTCGATTGCCTGATCAGAGTGAGGCGCCGACGCGCCTTACCTGCTTCAACTCGGTGAGTGCAGGCGCCACTGCGGCCATCAAGAGCGGACCGCCATCTTGCTCGACACTCGAATGCAAATTGGCGCGGGCGGATGTGCCGCCGAGGCGCCAATCGCGGTGGTTACTGAACGACGTGCGTTCCGGTCTCGCCCCGCAGCGCCGCCATGGCGCAGTCGAGGTGACTGATGATCGCGCGCTTGCCGCCGCCCTCGAGAAACCGGATCGCCGCATCGACCTTGGGTCCCATGCTTCCCGGAGGAAAATGTCCCTCGCGGTGGTAGGCCTTGATCTCCTCGAGGCTGACCTGATCCAGATCCTTCTTGTTCGGCTTGCCGAAATTCACCGCGACGCGCGGAACCGCAGTCAGGATCAGCAGTTCTTCGATGCCAAGCACATTCGCGATATGAGCTGACGTCAGATCCTTGTCGATGACCGCCGGCACGCCGGTGCGCACGCCCTTTTCATCACGGACCACCGGAACGCCGCCGCCGCCTCCGGCAATGACGATCGTCCCGCGCTTGACCAAGGCGTCGACCAGCGAGATGTCGCAGACATGCTTGGGCTTCGGCGACGGCACGACATGACGCCAGCCGCGCCCTGAATCCTCACGCATCGCCCAATTGAGTTCGGCGCTGATCTTCTTCGCTTCGTCCTCGGAGAAGAACGGTCCGACGAACTTGGTCGGATTCTTGAACGCGGGATCGTCCTTGTCCACCTCTACCTGGGTCAGCAGGCTTGCCACATGTCGCTGGTTGCCCTGTTCGCGCAGGGCATTCTCGATCGCCTGCATCAGGAGATAGCCGATGCCGCCCTGGCTGTGCGCGACGCAGATGTCCAGGTCCATCGGCGGGATTCGGTTCATCGTCAGCATCTGGCGCATCATGATCTTGCCGACGACCGGGCCGTTGCCGTGGGTGATGACCAGCTCATTGTCGAGTTGCGCAAGCGGCAGCAGCGCTTCCGCAGTGATCTGCGCAACAGACTTCTGCTCCTGGGAGGTGCCCCTGATATCCTCAGGGTGAACCGCATTGCCACCGATCGCGACCACCAGGCGACGCGGCACGTCATTGAGTGTACGCATTTCCTTACCTCCCGGCATTCTGGACGATGGCAACCGCAAGCTCGCACGCCTGCGCGTTCGACGGCGCAACGAGGATTCCGGCCTGCTCCAGTTTCCTGACCTGCGCGGAGCGCCCTTGCGGGTCCTGCTCGGTGCCGACGACGGATGCGATCAACGCCGGCGCATCCTGCCCACGATCGGCGACGATCTTCGTCAGATGCTCGGCGGGATCGGCATGCGCGCCATAGCCGAGCACGAGATCGAGCAGCACCACCGAAAGATCGCGATTCCTGAGCGCAGCCCGCAACGCATCATCGCGCACGGACGGGTCGATCATCGGGTGCGGCCGGCCACGGGTATATTCATCGTCACCGAGATCGATCAGCCGGTCGCGGCCGGCGTTCGGCTCGACGCCGAGCTTGACCACGCCGGGGATCGCGGCATTCGACGCCACCTTCCGACCAGCGGCAGCGAGGATCACCTGAGCTTCAGCACACAGCGTGCCGCCGGCAAACAAACCCTCGATCCCGCCGCGACCGCTGCGCGGAAGCCGTGATGCAACCGCATTGGCATCGAAGCCCGCGCCGACCTTCTTGTCTCCCAGCGCTAGCTCCGCGGCGCCCTTCAGTGTCGGCGAGAACCGGGCGTTCGGCGGCAGCTCGATCTCCGAAGCGCCGATGAAGCACACGGTGTACGACTTCCTGCTTCTGCCGATCCGCTCAAGCACGGTCTTTGCGACATCCGGATGCGGCGGCTTCGAGATCAGCACCACATGATCTGTTTCCGGATCGGAATCGAATGCATCGATCGCCATCAGCGTGGTGATGCCGCCGATATCCTTCTTCAGATCGCGCCCACCGACCCCGATGGCGTGGGAGATTCCCGCGCCGGCTTCCGAGATCAGGCACGAGACCTCCTGCGTTCCGGTCCCCGACGCGCCGATGATGCCGATCCTGCCGCGCCTGATCTTGTTGGCGAACGCCAGCGGCGCGCCACCGATCACGGCCGTTCCGCAATCCGGCCCCATCATCAGGAGGCCGGCCGCCCGCGCCTGCTGCTTGAGCGACAATTCGTCCTCCAGGGACACGTTGTCGCTGAACATCAGGACATGCAGGCCGCGATTGAGCGCCTTGCGGGCCTCGGAGGCTGCGAACTCGCCGGGCACCGAGATCAGCGCAAGATTGATCTCCCGCCTGGCCTTCACCGCGGCTGCGATCGAGTGCGGCCGCCAGGCAGACTGTGCCTCGCCCTGGGTCTTCGGCTTGTCGAGCGATTTGATCGCATTGTCGAGAGCTTCGCGGGCAGCGGACTCGGACTCGGCCTTGACCGCGATCACGAGGTCATTGCCCTTCACGGCAGTGCCCTCCTCCAGCAGTCCCGCATTGCGCATGATCGCGGCGTTCGACGGGGTTCCCATCATCAGCGCCGCCTCGATCACGCCGGGCGAGCCGGCGACCTCACGCGACAGCCGCATCAGCGCGACCGAGTCGAGATAGAATCCCTTGCGGACTTCGTTCAGGACAACGACGTTCATGACACACCCAAATCCTTGGCGATCGCGACGATCGCCTGCTGGAAGCACGCCAACGGCGCCTTGACCACGCCGGCACCGACCTGCCCGATGCCGGGCTCGCGATGCGCGATGCCGGTGTTGATGACGGGCACCACGCCGGAATCGACGACCAGGCGGATATCGATCCCGGTCGGCACGCCCGCGAAGTCCATCGCGGCGATGGTCCATTCCGGATTCTGCGCAACCGTGATCTCGCCCATCGAGCGGGTGAAATTGCCGGCCTCGGACGGCGCACCGGCCCCGACGAAGCCCGCAACGGCCGGCGCCGCCGCCATCGCAAATCCACCCAGGCCGATCGTCTCGACGATGGCGGAATCGCCCATGTCCGGATTGGCGTCCTTCTCGGAATAGCCAGCGAAATACAGCCCTTCCGGCATTTCGACCGGCGCGGTGAACCATTGCTCGCCGAGCCCGCTGACGCGGATCCCGAAATCGGTGCCGTTGCGGCACATGGTGGTGACGATGGTCGACCCGCGAATGCCGTTGGCGGGATCGGTGATCGCCTTGCCCATCGCCATCGCGATGTTGAGGAAGAACTGGTCGTTCTGCCCGATGAACGCGAGGCATTCGGCGAGAACGGCGTTGTCGGTCGCGGTTCGCGCCATCCAGGGCGCGATCTCGCGAAGGAAGACGCTCGAGCAGGCCAGATTGCGCTGGTGCAGTTCGTCGCCCATCGACAGGCCCCGTGCGACGATCGATTTCAGGTCGACGCCGCCGGCGGCACGGATCGCCTTGCCGAGCGTCGGCCCGAACACGTCGCGCAGCCAGGCGAGCCGCTTCAGCACGCTCGCGTCGTTGCCGCCGAAGCGCATCACCTTGCCGAGCCCCTCGTTGATCGCGCAATAGGCGCGGTTGGAGAAGCGCGCGTTCTCGACCACGAACAACGGCATCGACATCGTGGTCATGCCGGTCATCGGGCCGACTGCGCCGAAATGATGGTTCGGGTGAAACTCGATCTCGCCGGTGGCGGCGAGCTTGGTCGCGGTCGGCAGATCCTTCGCCCACCCCTCGAACACGATGGCGCCGGCGACCGCGCCGCGCATTGGGCCGCACATCCTGTCCCAGGAGATCGGCGGTCCGGCGTGGAGAATCATCCGTTCGCGCAGGCCCGGGATCAATTCGCGGGCGGGAACGATGTCGATCAGCCGCGGCTCCCCTTCGAGGATCCGGGTGAGCGCCTGCTGGTTTGCGTCTTCGATCAGTTTCATCGGTGCGCCCTCACACACCGAGCTTCGCGAGCAGGGCCGCCATCTGCGGATCACCGCCTGCCGACGGCTTCCAGTCGACGTGAACGACGTCGATGCCGCAGTCGCGGAGGTCCTTCACGAACCCCTCAAGCCCGACATTCACGACCTCGACCTTGCTCGCCAGCAACTGCTGATACTGCGGCCTATCCTGATCCGTCATCGTCTCCGCCCTAATAAGTTCGTTTTCGTTGCCTCGAGTAAATAAGAAAACACTTACTTCGTCAAGACGGGATTCCCGGAAAATGCGAATTTCCGTATCCGTTCGAACAGCGGACCGGCCGAAGCGCAATCCGCCTTAAAAAAAGTGCTCCGAACTTCGTTCGGAGCAGTCTGGGAGAACTCGAAATTCGGTCTGCAATGGCGTCACCGTTCGCGAAGGGCGTGGCGCAGGACGATCAGACTGCCGGCAAACGCATCCAGTCCGGATGTATGTCCGATCGCCGTCAGGGCCGTGAAAGCGCGGCGAAATCCGGAGGCCTCCCCGCTCATCGTCATGTGGATGGCATCATGTAGTGCCGCCGCGCCGTAACCCAGCGCCGCCGCGCGCAAATGGATTCGGCTGATGTCGTTGGTGCCGTCGAGCAGCGCGCGGCAATGGTCCCACAATGCGTCGCGCGCTTCGATGCGTCCGAGCGCAGCCAGCGCAATCAACGCACCGCCGATCAGATCGTCGCCGGACGGCGTCAACCCCGGTCCGAGACCGATCAGGCCGGCAAGCCCGGACTCGCGATCCGTATCGTCATCCGAGCCTGCGAGGATCAGCTCCAGTGCTGCGAGACCAGGCATGGCAGCTCGAACAAGTGGCGAAGCGTCGCTCGGAGCATGTCCGGCTCCGAGCGTGGCGAGGCCTTCCGCAATCAGATCGCCGGTCCACACCTCGTCGACGGCTTCAAGGCCGCGCCGGAGGCTGCTCGCCGACCAGTGTGGTACAGCGGGCGGCGCCCAGACGGACCGCGCGGCCAGATTCGCGAGCGGCGTCGCTCCGATCCACAGAATGGAGTCAACGACCCG
>DASVOL010000140.1:0-1686 GCA_036383375.1 Bradyrhizobium sp.
GAGCTCGAGCCGCTGCTCCAGCCACCACCGCCGCCCGACCAGCCGCCGGAATAACCGCCGCCACGCCGGTACGGTCCCGAGCCGGCCGCCGGACCGCCGAAATTCAATCCGCCGAAGATCAGCGCCGCAACGGCAGCGAACAGGCCGATCACCAGCGCAGTGGCGAGCGAGCCGGCGACCATCCAGGTGAAGACTCCGACGATGCCGCCGGTGGCGGCCGAGCCCAACAGCCGCCCCAGTATCGCACGCAGCACGCTCGCCACGATGATGACGACGAAGATCACGACCGGATTGGCAAAGTCGACCAGGTTCGGCCCCTGCCAATGCTCGGGCTCCGGCGCCGGCAGTTGCTCGCCATTGACCAGGCGGATCATGCGGTCGACGCCGGCCGAGATGCCGCCGGCGAAATCGCCGGCCTTGAATTTCGGCGTGATGTCCTCGTCGATGATGCGGTGGGTGACGACGTCGCTCAGCACGCCTTCGAGGCCGTAGCCGACCTCGATGCGCAAATGCCGGTCATTCTTGGCGACGACGAACAGCGCGCCGTCGTCGACCTTCTTGCGCCCGATCTTCCAGGCCTCGGCAACACGGATCGAGAACTGCTCGATGGTTTCCTCAGCCGTCGTCGGCACGATCAGGACCGCGATCTGGCTGCCCTTGCGGGCCTCCAGATCCTTCAGCCTGTCGTTCAGCGACGAAACGTCACTCGCCGACAGCGTCCCGGTCTGATCGACGATGCGGCCGGTGAGCTGAGGCACCGCGACCTCGGCCCACGCCGGGCACACGAGGCCCAGCAGCAAGGCGAACAGGATGATGCGTGGGGCGGTCATCGCGTTGGTGGGCACGCCCACGCTATTTCGACGGCGCGGGCGCCGGCGCCGGATTGAAATCGACCTTCGGCGCGGTCGAGATCTCCTTCTCGTTCTCGACCGAGAAGTTGGGCTTCTCCTTGTAGCCGAACACCATCGCGGTCAGGTTGTTCGGGAAGGTACGGATGCCGACATTATAGTCCTGCACCGCCTTGATGTAGCGGTTGCGCGCCACGGTGATGCGATTCTCGGTGCCTTCGAGTTGCGCCATCAGATCGCGGAACAGCGCATCCGATTTCAGCTGCGGATAGTTCTCCGTCACAACCAGCAGCCGCGACAGCGCGCTGGTCAATTCACCCTGCGCCTGCGTGAACTTCTGGAACGCGGCCGGATCGTTCAGCACCTCGGGCGTCGCCTGGATGCTGCCGACCTTGGCGCGCGCGTTGGTGACCCCGAGCAGCACGTCCTTTTCCTGCTGCGCAAAGCCCTTCACCGAGTTGACCAGGTTCGGCACCAGATCGGCGCGCCGCTGGTACTGGTTCACCACCTCCGACCAGCTCGACTTGACCGTCTCGTCATTGGTCTGGATCGCGTTGTAGCCGCAGTTGGTCAGGCTCAATGTCGCCAGCGCTGCCAGCACGGTCCAAAGCTTGCGCATGAAGATGGTCCTCCCGGTGGATTCTCGCATCACGGTAACAGATTTTCGCCTGACAATCCCGCGTGGCGGGATACGCGGCCGATTTTACAGATGATGGCCCTTGCCTATCCCTCCCCGCGCCGTTCATCATGGCGAAAAAATTATCCTGGGAGGATCCATTGGCGTCTGAACAATTCGAGACGATTGTTGTCGAGCGGCCCGATCCTGCGATTGCGCGGA
>DASVOL010000141.1:0-1789 GCA_036383375.1 Bradyrhizobium sp.
TTTGTCTGCGGCTAATGTGCCGGCCAAATCGGGAGAAGAAACGACCATGAATGACGGGACCCCCATTCAGCAGGCGCGCAATGTCGAACTCGGCGCCAGCGGCGAGGAATTCCAGAACCTGCACGAATTCGCGCAAAAGGCGCGCGCCCGGCTGAACCAGAACGCCTGGGATTACATCGTCGGCGCCTCGGAAACCGAGACCACGATGCGCCGCAACAGGATGGCGCTCGACGAGATCGCGTTCCGGCCGCGCGTGCTGCGCAACGTCATCAATGTGGATCCCTCCACCGAGGTCTTCGGCCGCAAGCTCCGGCTTCCGGTGATGATCGCCCCGGTTGGCGCGCTCGAGATCTTCGATCCGGATGCAGGCGCAGCCGTCGCGCGTGGAGCGGGGACGTTCGGCGCGGCGCATATGCTGAGCTCGGTGTCGGAGCCTGGGCTGGAAAACACCGCCAAGGCGGCGCCTGACGCCTTGCGCATCTTCCAGCTCTATGTGCGCGGCGACGATGCGTTCGTCGAGGATACGGTCAGCCGCAGCATCGAAAACGGTTACGCCGCGTTCTGCCTCACCGTGGACACCGCCCATTACAGCCGGCGTGAGCGCGACATCGCCAAGCGCTATGTCCGCGAAAGCCGCATCCGCGCCACCGGCGGCGATTTCCAGAAGGGGCTGGAATGGCGGACGGTGAAGTTGATCAAGGACAAGTTCAAGATCCCGCTCATCCTCAAGGGGATCGCCACTGCCGAAGACGCCAGGATCGCGCTCGATCACGGCGTCGACTGGATCTATGTCTCAAATCATGGCGGACGGCAGCTCGACCATGGCCGCGGATCGATGCATGTGCTGCCCGAGATCGTTCAGGCTGTCGCCGGCCGCGCCAAGATCATGGTCGATGGCTCGATCTGCCGCGGCACCGACATCGTGAAGGCCATCGTCTCGGGGGCCGACCTCGTCGGGATTGGCCGTCTGCAATGCTGGGCGCTCGCCGCGGCCGGCGAGGCAGGCATCGTCCGGATGCTGGAATTGCTGGAGGACGAGGTGATCCGCTGCCTCGGGCTGCTCGGCGTCACCAGCTTCGCCGAACTGGACAAGTCCTATCTGCATCCGGCGACGCCGACCAACCTGCCAAGTGTGTTCAGCGCATTCCCGCTGCTCGATATCGACCCCTACCGTTACTGAGCCGCAACGAGAGACATAGAGCGATGACGCGATCGGGGCGCCGGGCACCTCGATCGCGCCGGCTCGCCGTCAATCTGTGGCGTCCATGAAGCCGCCGCGGCAAAGACAAAGTCTGATCCAAATGCCGCATTAGTCGAGGCGGATGGCAAACAATCCATTCGCTGAATTTTCACTTGAACGCGCGATCGCCTTGCGCTGGACTCTCCGCGATATCCAGGCCGGCCGGCTCAAATTGTCGCCGGTCAGTGACGAGGATTTGCGCGTTCTCGCGGAGCTCGGCCTGGTCGAACTGTATGACGACGCGCCCGAGCTGACCGAGGCGGGCGCCGCGGTGCTCAACGACTGAACAGGCCGGTAGCCTAGCGCGCGTTCAGGAAGCTTTCGCCGGAGTTGCAGGGCGCGCACTGATAGGTCAGCACGTCGTAGACCTGGTCGCGCGGCTCGATCAAGGCAAGCCGCATCTGTGTGCCGCACTTCATGCACGGCATCTCTATGCTGGTCTTGAAGCGGGTGCAGGTCGGCGTTGGACGAATGGCGCGCAGCATCGGATCCCCTTATTCCCCACAAGAGACGCGAACGCGACCAACGACGAGGTCGAATCACTATGCC
>DASVOL010000142.1:0-3744 GCA_036383375.1 Bradyrhizobium sp.
GTACGAGGTGAGTTGCGGGGCAATATGGGCCATCAGGTCCTGCACGGTGGCAGTCGACCCCTTGATCAGCTGGACAAAGGCAATGACCTCCTCATTGCCCTCGACCGGTCGGCCGACCACGGCGCACTGCACCACGGCGTCATGCGTGCTCAGCACCGCCTCGATCTCGGCTGGATAGACGTTGAACCCGGAGCGGATGATCATTTCCTTGGTGCGCCCGACGATGTAGAGGACGTCATTCTCGAAGCGAGCGAGATCGCCGGTGTTGAACCAGCCGTCTGGGTCGATCGCCTTGGCGGTGAGATCGGGCGCGCGATAATAGCCGCGCATCACATTGGGGCCGCGGACATGCAGCTCGCCGACGTCGCCCGCCGCAACCGGCTTGAGATCGCGGCCGACCAGCTTTGCTTCGAGGCCCGGCATCACGCTGCCGACCGCGTGGTCGGCCCTCGGGTTATCGGGCCGCACGCCGGAGATGCCGGGCGAGCATTCGGTGATGCCGTAACCGTTGAGCAGCGGCAGCCCGAGTTCCTGCTCGACCCGGGATTTGAGTTCGAGATCGAGCGGCGCGCCGGCCACCGAGATCACCCGCAACCGACCGCGGTCGAGCTTCGGCAGGCCGGCGGTCCGCCGGTATTCGAGCAGACGCTGATAGGTGGCGGGCACACCGTTCAGGATCGTGATGCCCTCTTCGGCCATCGCCTTGACCAGCGCGGCCGGATCGTACTTGGCGACCAGCCGCACGGTGGCGCCGACCATCAAGGTCATCGTCAGCAGCGAGATGCCGACGATATGCGAGATCGGCAGCACGCAATATTGCACGTCGTCGGCCGCCATCTTGCGGAAGCCCGCGGTGCCCCGGGCGCTGAACAGCAGGTTGCGGTGGGTCAGCATCACGCCCTTCGGCGCGCCTGTGGTGCCGGACGTGTAGATCAGGACCGCGACCTGGTTTGCGCCATCGGCCTCGACCGGCTCGGCGGTGGTCGCCAGATTCAGGCCGGTGACGGCAACGCCGCGGAGCGGGCCGACATCCTGCACAACAGCCTCATAGCGCGCGGCATGCGCGGCCGCTTCCTGCGAGACGTCGGCAGTCAACAGCACGCGGCGGGCGCCGCTGTGATCCCTGATCTGATCCAGCTCACGCGGCGACAGCCGCGGATTGACCACGATCGACCAGACATCGAGCCGGCTCGCCGCCAGCAGCAGGCAGGCCAGCGGAATCGAATTCTCGCTCACGATCATCATGCGGTCGCCGGCGCGGATGCCGAGCGCCTGCAAGGCCTCGGCGACACGGCCGACCGTTCGATCGAGCTCGCGATAGGTCAGCCGCCCCTTGTCGTCGATCAGCGCCGGATGATCCGGCGTCGCCGCGACGTGATGATCGATCACCTCGTGGATGCGGTTCGGCAAGCCTTCCACACTTCCTTCGATAATCCGGATCGGCGCCTGCACTGAAACCTCCCTGTCGCTGCCCTTTGGGCTTGTTGTGTTGAGGAATTTCCGCTCAAGCGGTCTTGCGCTGCCCCGAGGCCAGCTGCGCGACGATCTCTTCCTCGACCTCGCGCACCTTGTCCTTGCCGAAGAAGATCTCGTTGCCGACATAGAAGGTCGGCGATCCGAACGAGCCGCGCGCGACCGCGTCGCTGGTGTTGTCGATCAGCTTCTTCTTGACGTCATCCTGCTGGGCGCGGGCGATCAGGCGATCGATGTCGATACCCGAGGACAGGAAGGCTTCGCGGAACACCTGCGGGTCGTCCATCTTCTTGGGTTCGACCCACATGTGGTTATAGGCCGCGCGGAAATAGGGCTCGAACACGCCTTCGAACTGTGCGGCCACCGCACCCCGCATCAGCGCCAGCGTGTTCACCGGGAAGAACGGGTTCATCGTGAACTTCGTGATGTCGTAGCGGCGCAGGAAACGCTCGGTCTCGAGCGCGTTGTATTCGGGCTTGTTCTTGATGCCGCGCAGCGACTCGCCGGGCGACATGTTGCCGGTCGCCTTGTAGACGCCGCCGAGCAGCACCGGGATGTAGTCGAACCTGACGCCGGTGCGCTTCTCGATCCCGGGCACCGCGAGTTCGGCGAGATAGGCGTTGGGGCTTCCGAAATCGAAATGGAATTCGACCTTGAGCGGAGCAGCCATGGAACGCCCTTCCCTTCGATGTGCGGCCATCGCCTGCTGCCGCCCGGTTGATCGTGGTCCGGACCATAAGTTCTATTTTAGAACTGTCAATATGATATTTGTCATCCAATCGCAGATCGGCAGGCCCTGCGTAGGCATCCTATTGAAATGATGTAAGTTCTGTTTTAGAATTTTATGTGCGATGCCGTCGCAGATCGCAGGAGACGCCGATGAAATGGGATACCCTCGAGGAGGAGCCGTGCTCGCTGGCACGCACCGTCGCTGTGATCGGCGACCGCTGGAGCCTGTTGATCCTGCGCGAATGCTTCCTGCGCATCCGCCGGTTCGATGACTTCCAGGCATCGCTCGGAATCACGCGGCATCTGCTCGCCGACCGGCTGAAGAAGCTGGTGCGCTTCGGCGTGCTGCGCAAGATCCCCTATCAGGAGGCGCCGAAGCGCTACGAATACATCCTGACGCAGAAGGGTCTCGACCTCTATCCGATCATCATGTCGATCGTGCACTGGGGCAACGTCCACATGGTCGATGCGCGCGGCCGGCCGTTGCTGCACGAACACAAGACCTGCGGGAAGATGTTCGACCCTGTCATGGTCTGCTCGGAATGCGGCGAGCCGCTGAGCGCGAAGGCGGTCCATGTGCATCCGGGCCCCGGCGCTCGGAAATCGTCGCCGGTGCACGCCAGCGCGCGGGAGCGGGCCAAGCGCGCCGCGGAATCGAGCTAGCTCATTCAGTGTGACGGCGCAGCCATCAGCGCGACATTGCCGCCGAGCAGGCAGCCGATGGCACGGCCGCCGGCAAAGCCGATGCGGACGCGGATCTCCGACAGGCGCCCCATCGCCCTGCCCTGCAGGATTCGAATCTCCTGATCGTTCGGAGCGACCAGGCCGCTATCAAGCAAGCCGAACGCCAGCGCCGCGGCGGCGATGCCGGTTGCGGCATCCTCGCGATAGCCGGACGAGCGCGGGAATTGCCGCGCCTCGAACAGGCGCGCCTTCTGGTCGATCACCGCGAATGGATAGAGCCCGGTCGATCCGATCCGGCCGCAGACCGCCTCGACATGCTCGGCCGCTGGATCCAGCGCATTCAGCGCCTCCGGCGAGCGCATCGGGATCAGGGTCTTGATCCGCGACGTGACCGCATTGCAGGGCGCAGCCCCGCCGATCGCATCCGGCCCGACCGCGAGCGCGCGGAGCACGTCATCGCGTTGCGCATCGGTGAGCGGAACGGTCTTTCCGGCCGGCTGGGTGATCTCGACAACTGGCTCGCCGTTGCGATCCCGGCTGATG
Organism: Bradyrhizobium sp.; assembly: GCA_036383375.1. GTDB lineage: Bacteria > Pseudomonadota > Alphaproteobacteria > Rhizobiales > Xanthobacteraceae > Bradyrhizobium. The sequence continues at coordinate 3,430 of DASVOL010000142.1, forward strand.
AAGCCGGTGACGGGGCCACTGCGCGTCGAGATCCGGATCGTATCGCCGGGCAGCTTGCCATGGCGCGCCAGCAGCCAGAGCGCGCCGATGGTGGCGTGGCCGCACATCTCCATTTCATGGTTCGGAACGAAGAAGCGGAACGTGGCATCGAAATCCTCGCTCTGCGCCGGCAATACGAAGCCGGATTCGTGACCATGACGGCGGGCAACGTCCTGCATCTCGGACGCGCTCATGCCGCTGGCATCGACCACGATCGGACAGGGATTGCCGCCCTGCCCATCGACCGTGAACACGCTGACCATCTCCGCTGTCGTC
>DASVOL010000143.1:0-3835 GCA_036383375.1 Bradyrhizobium sp.
CGGTTCTCGTAATTGATCAGCGGCAGCCAGCGCGCATAGGCCTGCACGGCCTCGTCGCGGCGGCCGGCGAAGAACGGATCCATGATCTGGCGGATGCCGTCGGGATAGCCGCCGCCGGTCATCGCGCCGGTGGCGCCGGCATCGAGATCGGCCATCAGCGTGATCGCCTCCTCGCCGTCCCACGGCCCCTCGATCACGCTGCCGCCCTTCTCGATCAGGCCGCGCAGCTTGCCCGCGGCCATCGGCACCTCGATCTTGAAGTACCTGACATTGGCGAGCTCCTTCGCCATCCTTGCCAGGAAGTCCACCGAGAGCGGCGTGCCCGCGACCGGCGCATCCTGGATCATGATCGGGATGTTGATGGCATCCGACACCACCCGATAGAACTCGTAGATGCCCGGCTCGCCGACGCGGAAGGTCGCGCCGTGATAGGGCGGCATGATCATCACCATCGCTGCGCCCGCAGCCTCCGCCTCGCGGCTGCGCGCGGCACACACCGCCGAGGAGAAATGCGTCGTGGTGACGATCACGGGAATGCGGCCCGCGACGTGCTCGAGCACCGCATGCATCACGGTCTCGCGCTCGGCGTCGGTCAGCACGAACTGCTCGGAGAAGTTGGCGAGGATGCAGATGCCATGCGAGCCGGCATCGATCATGAAATCGATGCAGCGCCGCTGTCCGTCGAGGTCGAGGTTGCCGCCGGCGTCGAAGATGGTCGGTGCCACCGGGAACACGCCGCGATAGGGACGCTGTGCCGAATTCGTCATGTCAAATCCTCCCTCGTGAACTGTCGCAGCCTGATCCGTCACACCTTGCGGAACGGCAGCGGCGGACCTTCGAGCCGGCGCAGGCCCGGCTCGCGCCGCTCCAGCCACCAACCATACTGCTTCGGCCAGGAGGCGAACACCTCGCCGCCTCCGCCGCCAAGCGCAAGCTCGGCATGCAGCGGCCAGTTCGGATCGAACAGCGCCTCGCGGCCGATCGCGACCAGATCGGCCTGGCCGTTGGCGAGCACATCTTCCGCCTGCTGCGGATGCAGGATCAGGCCGACCGCGATGGTGGCGACCTCGGCGGCGCGTCGGATTTCATCCGCATACGGCACCTGGAAGCCGTAGCCGCGCGGAATCCGCGCCGCAGTTGCCGAGCCGAGCAGGCCGCCCGACGAACAATCGATCAGATCGGCGCCGCGCGCCTTGGCTTCGCGCGCGAATGCGACCTGATCCTCGAGCGTCAGGCCACCTTCGACACCATCGACCGAGGAGATGCGCACCGCCAGTGGCCGCTCCGCGGGCCAGGCGGCGCGCACGGTCTCGATGATCTCGAGCGGATAGCGCATCCGCCCGGCACGGTCGCCGCCATAGGCGTCGCTGCGGCGGTTCGACAAGGGCGACAGGAATTCGTGCAGCAGATAGCCATGCGCGCAATGTACCTCGACGAATTCGAAGCCGGCCTCCACCGCGCGCAGGGTGGCGCGGCGCCATTGCTCGCGCAGGGCTGCGAGCTCGGCGACATCAAGGGCGTGCGGCATCAACCAGCCTTCCTCCATCGGGATCGCGCTCGGCGCAACCGTCCGCCACGGCAGATCGCCACGGGCGCGGTCGGCTTCGTCGAGTGCGGCATTGCCGTACCAGGGACGCTGCATGCTGGCCTTGCGGCCGGCATGCGCGAGCTGGATCGAGGGCACCGCGCCGTTGTCCTTCAGGAACGCGGCGATGCGTTCGAGCGGCGCGATCTGCTCGTCATTCCAGATGCCGACATCGCCATGGGTGATGCGGCCCTCGGCCGCGACCGCCGCGGCCTCCACCATCACGAGCCCGGCGCCGCCCTGGGCCAATTTACCGAGATGAACAAGATGCCAGTCATTGGCGAGGCCGTCGGTCGCCGAATACTGGCACATCGGCGAAATCAGGATGCGGTTTCGGGAGGTCACGCCGCGAAGCGTGATCGGCTGAAACAGAAACGGCTGCGACATCGGGTCCTGCGGGAACGTGGTGGCGGGAGAAATGGTGGCCGAAAGCTAGGCGGCGCGCGAGCTGATCGCAAGCCGCACTGTGGCGCAGGCGGCAGGACCAGCGCGCATGCAGCGCGTCCACAGCTTCGCGATCTGCAAAACCCGCAACACCTGCTGCAGATATTTTTCCCGGTTGGTGAACATTTTCCGTCATCGCCGGGCCGCGCCACCATTCGCAATTCGCGCCTGATATGCCTACATTGCCGGCATGAAAAAAATCGGATTCCTCTCGTTCGGGCACTGGACGCCCTCCCCGCAATCCCAGGCCCGCTCGGCCGCGGATGTGCTGCTGCAATCGATCGACCTTGCGGTCGCCGCCGAAGAGCTCGGCGCGGACGGCGCGTATTTTCGGGTGCACCACTTCGCCCGCCAACTGGCTTCGCCCTTCCCGCTGCTGGCGGCGGTCGGCGCCAAGACCAGCCGGATCGAAATCGGCACCGCCGTGATCGACATGCGCTACGAAAATCCGCTGTACATGATCGAGGATGCCGGTGCGGCCGACCTGATCGCGAGGGGACGCCTGCAACTCGGCATCAGCCGCGGCTCGCCCGAACAGGTGATCGATGGCTGGCGCTATTTCGGCTATCAGCCGGGCGAAGGCGAGACCGACGCCGACATGGGCCGCCGTCACGCCGAGATCTTTCTCGACATGCTGCGCGGACAAGGTTTTGCGCAGCCGAATCCGCGGCCGATGTTTCCCAACCCTCCCGGCCTGTTGCGGCTCGAGCCGCTCTCAGGAGGCCTGCGCGAGCGCATCTGGTGGGGCGCCGGTTCGAACGCCACCGCGGTCTGGGCGGCGAAGCTCGGCATGAACCTGCAGAGCTCGACACTGAAGAGCGACGAGACCGGTGAGGCCTTCCACATCCAGCAGGCCGCGCAGATCCGCGCCTACCGCGCCGCCTGGAAGGAAGCCGGCCATAGCCGCGAGCCGCGGGTCTCGGTCAGCCGCAGCATCTTCGCGCTGGTCGACGACCGCGACCGCGCCTATTTCGGCAATGGGCAGGAGGAAGACCAGATCGGCTTCATCGACGAGCGGACGCGCGCGATCTTCGGCCGCGGCTACGCCGCCGAGCCGGAGAAACTGATCGAACAGCTCAAGACTGACGAAGCGATCGCGGAGGCCGACACCCTGCTGCTGACCGTCCCCAATCAACTCGGCGTTGCCTACAACACGCATGTGATCGAGAGCATCTTGACCCACGTCGCGCCCGCGATGGGATGGCGCTGATCGCCACCGAACGATGATGCAGGCTCGGCCACTTTGGCCGCTCCCGGGTTCCGGCGGAACTCCGTTCTCAAACGCGGAGAACTACGGAAACATAACTGCGTGTTGTGAGAAGAACAGGTCGAGTACAGTGCGTTAGGCGCGCACGTTGCGTGAACAGACCGCCGTAATATCCCGGGATCATTCCGGGAGCGGCTCAGGAATCCCGATCGCGATTGCGGCGCGTGAGATCGAGACGATCGACGCGCTCGTCGATCCGCCGGTTCAATTCCTCATCCTCGCTCGAATTACCGCCGCGACGGGCGCGAACGACAAATACGCATCCGACCACAACAATCGCAAACAGCGCGTAGTACCACCATTCCATACATTGATCTCAATTGAACGCTCGCAGATACAAGCGGGAAAAATCATCGTTCAGGCGTGCCGGGACGCACCGGCCTTGGCGTGTAACTTGGCGCATAAAAGGGATTAACCAGGCAGGTTGCCGGATTGCCCGCAGCGCTGGCCTGGCACTCCTGCATCGACTTGAAGATACAATCCATTCGATCGCCGACCAGTTCCCCGTAAACACGCATGCAGATCGGATAGCGAGGATC
>DASVOL010000144.1:0-2264 GCA_036383375.1 Bradyrhizobium sp.
TTCCGATGATCGCCGCCAATGTCGGCGGCATCCCGGAGATCTTCGACACGCACACCGACGCGCTGTTCGCGCCCAGCAATGCCGGCGCCATGGCCGACGCCATCAAGGCCGCACTCGACAATCCCACGGCGACCGCGGCACGCGCGCAGCGACTGCGCGAGCGGATTTCCGAACATTTCTCGCAGAGCGCCATGGTCGAGGGCGTGCTGGCAGGCTATCGCGACGCATTTGCCAAACGTTAACCATTTCTTACACACGTAACCGTTTCTTCCGATTTGTCCCCTTAACTCACGTCCAGGGGAATTTCGGTGCTGCGCGCGGATGCCCATCTGCACGCGCAGGAATGGACGTGGACTCGTGGAACCGTTTAACGCACGCTCGATGCTGGATGCCGCTGCGTCTGCGACGGCCGCTCAGCCGCAGGTCGAACGCCGACGCCGCCTGTCGCCGGCCGCGCTCGCCGTTACCAATCAGAAAGTTCGCAGCGCCTACTCGCCGGTCGTGATCGCCGGCGTGGTTCGCCTCGCCGACTTCGTGCTGCTCAGCCTGGTCGGCGTCGGGCTCTATTTTGCATATGTCAGGCCGCTCGCCGGCGACATCCATTGGGGCTACATCGCCTCGATCCTCGGCATGTCGGCCGCGGCGGTGGTCTGCTTCCAGGCCGCGGACATCTACCAGGTGCAGATCTTCCGCGGCCAGCTTCGCCAGATGACGCGGATGATCTCGTCATGGGCGTTCGTGTTCCTGCTGTTCATCGGGGTCTCCTTCCTGGTCAAGCTCGGCGGCGAGGTCTCGCGGGTCTGGCTGTCGTCGTTCTTCTGCGTAGGCCTCGCGGTGCTGATCGCCGAACGGCTGGCGCTGCGCTCGATGGTGCGCGCGTGGGCACATGACGGCCGGCTCGACCGCCGCACCATCATCGTCGGCGCCGACCAGAACGGCGAGAAGCTGATCGAGGCGCTCAATGCCGACGATGATTCCGATATCCACGTCCTCGGCGTGTTCGACGACCGCAATGACGCCCGCGCCATGGAGACCTGTGCCGGCTCGCCGAAGCTCGGCAAGGTTGACGACATCGTCGAATTCGCCCGCCGCACCCGCGTCGACCTCGTGCTGTTCGCGCTGCCGATCTCGGCGGAGACCCGCATCCTGGAGATGCTGAAGAAGCTCTGGGTGCTGCCGGTCGACATCCGCCTGTCGGCTCATACCAACAAGCTGCGCTTCCGCCCTCGCTCCTATTCCTATGTCGGCAAGGTGCCGACGCTCGACGTGTTCGAGGCGCCGATCACTGACTGGGATCTGGTGCTGAAATGGCTGTTCGACCGCGTGGTCGGCGGCCTGGCCCTGCTCGCGGCACTGCCGGTGCTCGGACTGGTGGCGCTTGCGGTGAAGCTCGACAGCCCCGGCCCGGTACTGTTCCGCCAGAAGCGCTTCGGCTTCAACAACGAGCGGATCGACGTCTACAAGTTCCGCTCGCTCTACCATCACCAGGCCGATCCGACCGCCTCCAAAGTCGTGACCAAAGGCGATCCGCGCGTCACCCGCGTCGGCCGCTTCATCCGCAAGTCCTCGCTCGATGAATTGCCGCAGCTGTTCAACGTCGTGCTGAAGGGCAATCTCTCGCTGGTCGGTCCGCGTCCGCACGCGGTGCAGAGCAAGCTGGAAAACCGCCTGTTCGACGAGGCCGTCGACGGCTACTTCGCCCGCCACCGTGTCAAGCCCGGCATCACCGGCTGGGCGCAGATCAACGGCTGGCGCGGCGAGGTCGACACCGACGAGAAGATTCAGAAGCGCGTCGAATACGACCTCTACTACATCGAGAACTGGTCAGTGCTGTTCGACCTCTACATCCTGCTCAAGACCCCGTTCTCGCTGCTCACCAAGAGCGAGAACGCGTACTGAGTGCTTGCCGTCGCTGACGCTCCTCGCAAGGACGAGCGTCAGATTGTGTAGCTGTTGCGTTGCGTGAGTATCCGATGGCCTATGCGGCGACAGCCGGGACGTCCCATTCGCCGACATCGGTGCCGTCAGGCGTGCTGGCGCTGCAGCGGGCGCTGATCTGGCTCGCCGGCGCGTCGGTCGCCATCGTGTTCATCGAGCCGAGCCCGTATGAACTCGTCACGCTGACCGCCTGCGTGCTGTTCTTTGCCACGGGCCTGCGCATGCAGCTCGTGTTCATGCCGCTGTTGTTCGCGCTGATCGTGCTCAATGTCGGCTACAGCATCGGCGCGGTACCGTTCCTCGACAAGCCGGAGGTGGTGAACTGG
>DASVOL010000145.1:0-3719 GCA_036383375.1 Bradyrhizobium sp.
CGCTCGTCGTGCTGGCCGTGGATTTCGACCAGAACCGCGCCGACCGCCTTCAGGGTCTGCACGCTGATCGCCTGGTCGTTGATGAAGGCGCGGGTGCGGCCGTCGGCGAGCTGCACGCGGCGCAGGATCATTTCACCGGTGTCGTCGAGCCCGTTCTCGGCGAGGATTTTTGCGGCCGGATGCCCCTTCGGGACATCGAAGGTGGCGGTGACCTGCCCTTGCTCGGCGCCATGGCGCACCAGTCCGGCATCGCCGCGGCCGCCAAGCGCCAGCGCAAAGGCGTCAAGCAGGATGGATTTGCCGGCGCCGGTTTCGCCGGTCAGCACCGCCAGGCCACGGGAAAATTCGATATCAAGTCGTTCGATCAGGACGATGTCACGGATCGACAGACGGGCCAGCATGCGAGGACAATTCCTAGCCGAGACCTATCTTCTTGAAGGTCCTGCTGATCCAGGATCCCTGATTCTCGCTCGGCTCGAGACCGCCGGACTTTACTAGATTATATGCGTCCTTGTACCAGCGGCTGTCCGGAAAATTGTGGCCGAGCACCGCCGCGGCGGTCTGCGCCTCGCCGGCGATGCCGATCGCCATATAGGCTTCGGTGAGCCGGTAGAGCGCCTCTTCGACGTGGCGGGTGGTCTGGTACTGGGTGACCACGGTCTTGAAGCGGTTGATCGCGGCGGTGAAGTCGCGCTTCTCGATGTAATAGCGCCCGACCGCCATCTCCTTGCCGGCGAGCTGGTCGCGCGCGGCCTGGATCTTGTTCTTGGCCTGGGTGGCGTATTCGGAAGTCGGATATTTGCGCACCACCTCTTCGAGCGCCGCGATCGCCTTCTCGGTGCGGCTCTGGTCGCGCGAGATGTCCGGGATCTGGTCGAAATGCGATGCCGCGATCAGGTACTGCGCGTAGGAGGCGTCCGGGCTGCCCGGATGCAGCGTCACGTACCGGGTGGCGGAGCCGATGCAGCTGTCGTAGTCGCCCGCCTGATAGTACGAATAGGCCGACATCAGGAGCGACTTGCGCGCCCAGTCCGAATAGGGATGCTGACGGTCGACTTCCTCGAACTTCTTCGAAGCAGCCTTCAGGTCCTTCTTCTCATTCATCATGTACAAGCCCTCATTGTAGAGCTTGTCCGCGGGCTCATCGACGAACGTGTCGTCCTTGGCCATGAACTTGTCCCACAGCGCGCCGGTGCCGCAGCCTGAGAGCGGCAATGCCAGCACGATCAGGCCCGCCGCGAAACGCAGCGTGCGCACGGCCTTGGTCAGGCCGGAGACGTCAGAAGAAGAGCGTGGTTCGAGCGCCATACGCATTGCCGACATGGATTGTAAAACCTGACGCCTTTGATGCGGTTAACGGCGACCCCACTCCACCCATGAACCGCGATCATGGATGCAATATCTCTCGCACCGTTGGCGCCGTATCAAGGCAACCGCGGGCCTGTTTAACCGAAAAATGACCGTCGACCAACCGAATAGGGAGCCAATCCGCCGGGAATAAGGCGACCCGGCGAAGCTCACAGCCTGCTGTGGTTATTACGGAAATTGGGCCGACCGGCTAGGCGATCAGGACCTGGCGAACAGGACTCGGGCGATCAGGACACGTCCGGGCCGTAGGCAGGGGCGACGAGACCGCCCACGGTGCCTGCACCGGCCTCGACATGGCCACGGACCGGCCGCCGGGCGGTCTCCGATTCGACCACGCGCCAGGCGCTGCGGTCGGCGAGCAGCGCCTTCAGCACTGCGTTGTTGAGCTTGTGACCGCCCCGGACCGAACGGTAGCTGCCAAGCAGCGGCAGGCCGGCCAGCGCGAGATCGCCGATCACGTCGAGTACCTTGTGGCGGACGCATTCGTCGCTGTAGCGCAGACCTTCGGCATTGAGCAGCCGGGTATCGTCGAACACCACCGTGTTGTCGAAGCTTGCGCCGAGCGCGAAACCCGCGCTCCAGAGCCGCGCGGTGTCGCTGATGCATCCGAACGTCCGGGCGCGGGCGATGTCGCGGCGGAAGCTTTCCGGCGACAGGTCGAAGAAGAAGCTCTGGCGGCCGATCACCGGGTTAGCGAAATCAATCTCGACCTCGGCACGGAATCCGCCGGCAAACGGACGCAGCTCGCCGACCGCTTCGCCGATCTTGACCTGCACCGGCTTCAACACCTGGATGAAGCGGCGCGCGGCGGGTTGGGTGACGATGCCGGCCTGCTCGATGGCCGCAACGAAGGCAGCCGAGCTGCCGTCCATGATCGGAACTTCGGGTCCATCGACTTCGATCGTGGCGTTGTCGATGCCCATACCGCGCAGCGCAGCGAGCACATGTTCCGCGGTGGAAACCAGCGGCCCTTCGCGGTCACCCAGCACCGTCGAAAACTCGGTGGCGATCACGGCATCGGCGTCAGCGTGGATTTCGCGGTCGGCACCGTCGAGGCCGGTGCGGATAAAAATAAAACCTGCATCGACAGGTGCAGGTCCCAGCGTGAGATTGGCAGGAAGACCGGAATGAACGCCTACGCCAGTCACGGTGGCTTGCGACCGAAGCGTTGTCTGACGGCTGAACTTCATTCGATAATGCCCACTACCCGACTTCGCTCAATTCAAGTGGCCAAACTTCCCCAAGGCCGACTCGCTTGAGCTCCCCAAGTCCGGGCAGACCATAGTGATTGCCCTAAAGCGCGCCAACTCACGCTTGTTTACCGATTGTTACCCCACCTCTGCCGCATTCGCGCCCAAGGTTAACCAAATTGCGGCAGCGAAAACGACCCTCGGCGAGTGTCCATCTGACCACCGAAATAATAATTAATCATTTAAAATCAGTTGCTTGTTTAGCCGGCGCAATCGCCTGCCCGCCACAAGGAGAAGGCCCCGGCGGTTCCCCGCCGAGGCCTTCTTCGTCGCCAAGGTTGTAACAAACTTCAGTTTGCCTGCCGGCGCAGGAAGGCCGGGATATCAAGATGGTCGTCACCCTGTGGCGCCGGTGCAACAGGCGCCTGGCGGCCATGGGCATCCAATCCCTGCGGTGCGGGGCGCTTCGCATATTCCGATACCGGAGATTCGTTCGCCGAGATCTGTTGGGCGACGTTGCGGGCCGCCTTGCGCTCGGGCAGCGGCGGCATCGTCGGCATCGCCGGACCCGAGGCTCGGGCCGCGATCGGCGGCTCGGTCTCCTCGTCGCGGCGGCCGAGGCCGACATTGGCCAGCCGCTGCAGCAGCGACAGCCGGGTCTTCTGCGGGTGCTCCGCCTCGCCGTCACCGCTGGCCTGGCGAATCTCGGCCTGCGCCGGCATCGGCAGATCCTCGAACTTCGGCATCCGCGGGGCACGGACCGGCGACCGCTCCGCCGCCTGCGGGATGAAGGTCTCGGGTGGCATCGGCTCATGCTGTTCGGCGCGGGCCGCCTCGTGGTCCGGGAACAGCGTCGGCTTCTGGGCGATCGGCCGCACGGTCACGTCACCGTATGACCCGGGCTGCATCGGTGCCTGAGCCGACGCGCTGTCCGGGGCAACCGCGGCAGCGATTGCCGCGAGCGCGGCGCGCTCGACGGCCGGACGCTGCTGAGCTGCGGCGGGAGCTGCAATCGGAGCAACCGTCACGCCGGTCGGCGGTTCCAGCTTCTGGGCGCGCTCGGCCATGCGCTGATTGTCGGCACGCAGGCGAGCGGTCAGATCGGCCAGCCGGCTCTCGGGCGAGCCGCCCGACTGCTGCGCGGGAGCCTGGGCACGGGAG
>DASVOL010000146.1:0-1906 GCA_036383375.1 Bradyrhizobium sp.
CCGGCCCCGGTCGCTGCCGCGCCGAAGCCCGTCACCGCGCCCGAGAATGTCATCGCGCGGGTCGGCGACACCAACGTCTCGGCCGATGATCTCCGCAGCTATGTCGCAGCCCTTGCCCCGCGCGAGCAGGCTGCGCTGGCCAAGGATCCGGCCATGCTGAGCCAGGCGGTCCGGCTGCTGCTCGCCAACCGCCTCGTGCTGCAGGAAGCCGTGGCGAAGAAGTGGGATCAGCAACCCGCCGTCGCCGCGCAGCTCGACCGGGCGCGCGAGGGAGCGGTGGTCGAGCTCTATTTGCAATCGGTGTCGACGCCGCCGGCGAACTTTCCGAGCGAGGACGATTTGCAGAAGGTCTATGAGGCCAATCGCGCCGCGTTCCTGATGCCGCGGCAATTCCAGCTCTCGCAGATCTTCGTCGCCGCTCCGAAGGAGGGCGACAAGGCCGCCGAGGACAAGGCGAAGCAGGAGCTCGACGATTTGCAGCGCAAGCTGAAGGCGCCGGGAGCCGACTTCGCGACGATCGCGCGCGGCGACAACAACGCCGCCAAGGATGCCGGCGACCTCGGCTGGGTTGCCGAGACCCAGATCCGTCCGGAGATCCGCAACCAGGTGATGGGGCTCGCCAAGAACAGCATGTCCGAGCCGATCAAGCTCGACGACGGCTGGCACATCATCAAGCTGATCGACACCAAGGCGTCCTATACCCGCACCTTGCCCGAAGTGCGCGACCAGCTGGTGCTGCAGATCCGCTCCGAGCGGTCGAACATGATGCGGCGGACCTATCTCGCCGAACTGCTGAAGCAGCATCCGCCCGTCCTCAACGAGCTTGCCCTGTCGAGCCTGCTCGACGCGTCGAAGAAGTAATACGGAGACCAAAATGTCCGAGATCATCACCAAGCTCACCATCGAAGGCTTGCGCGACAGCTTCCAGAGTGTCGGCTATCGCGTCGAAACGCTGACCGATCCGGTCGCCAACACGACCTATCTGCGCTCGGCGACGGCGGGGCTCGGCTTCGAGATCCGGCCGGGAAACCAGCTCGTCGGCGAGGAACAGAGCTTTGTCGACGCCACGCTGGTCACCACGCTTCAGGTGCAGGGCGAGCTGCCGCTCGAGCTCGTCAATCACTGGAACACGACGCGGCGGTTCGGGCGGTTGCAGTTCAGCCAGCCGTTCCTGCTGTTCTGTCTCGATGTCTCCGTGGCCGGCGGCGTGGCGCCGAACTTCGTGCGGGCGCAGATCGAGGTCTGGGACCGGCTGGTTCAGGAGCTGATCGCCTATCTGCGCGAGGAGCTGCCGAAGATCGTTGCCCGGAACGGCGCGGCGGCCGCGCCGCAGCCGAGTGCGTCGGCCCAGCAGCCGGCGCATGAGCACGCTGCGGAAGCGGGATCGGTTCCCACCATCCAGTAGCCGCGCGCACGGGCGAGCATCAGGACCGCAACCGATCCATGAATGACGGTGCCTCAACGATGAAGGCGGGCGGCTTCAGCCGATGGCGGAAGCTGCTTGTTCCTGCTCGTCACCGGGGGAGCCGCATCGCGACCGGCGGTGTTGTGCTCGCGCTTTGTCTTGCGCAGCCCGTTCACGCGGAGCAGGCGACGCCGGCTCCGTCATTCAGTACGCGCTTTGCCGCCGTCGAGTCGGCCGACCCTTCAGTTGACGCCACGGCCGAGGCGACGACGAAGCCGGCCGCGCCGGCCAAGGATGCGACAAGGGATGCGCCGAAGGACGTTGGCGGGAAAACCCTCCCGCCGCCGCCCGTGGGACAGCCCGCGGTGTCGGACGCGCGCATGCGCTATCGGGCGCTGATCGAGAAGGAAGCGGCGGGAAGCGGGCTCGCGCCCGAGATCGCCGAGGCGGTGATGGGCGTGGAGAGCGGCTACAATCCCGACGTGATCGGCGGCGTCGGCG
>DASVOL010000147.1:0-7993 GCA_036383375.1 Bradyrhizobium sp.
GCACGCTCAGCCCGGTCGCAGACGTCAGCGACCCGCGCCAGCCGCTGCGCCGGGAATCCGGCGGCGGCGGCATGGTCGGCACCATCGGCGACTATGCGCGCTTCTCGCAGATGCTGTTGAACGGCGGCAGCTATGGCGGGAGGCGCTATCTGAAACCGGAGACCATCGCGCTGATGGCGTCAGATCACATCGGCCCCCAAACCGGCGTCGTGCGCGATAAGAACTATTATCCGGGGCCGAACTCCGGCTTCGGCCTCGGCTTCGCGGTGCGCACCTCGGTGCCGCCGAACACGTCCTGGCCGCTCGGCGAATATCGCTGGGACGGCGTCGGCGGCACGTTCTTCTTCATCGATCCCGCGGACGACCTGTTCGGGATCTTCATGGTGCAGACACCGACACAGCGCGGCCGGATCCAGCAGGAGCTGAAGACGCTGATCTACCAGGCGATGGGGCGGTAGACGCTCACGTTGTTATCGGTAGCTACGCCCCGCGCACGATGTCCCTGACGTGACCGACGGCTTCCTCGATCATCGCGGCCGTGACGTCGAGATGCGTGCAGGCCCTGATCCGGCCGTCCATCATCGCGAGCGTCACGCCGCGCTTGCGCAGCTCGGCGACCATCTTGTCACCCGAGACGCCGGCGCCGTCGGGCTTGAAGAACACGAGGTTGGTCTCGGGCGCCTGCACCGCGATGCCGTTGATCTGCGACAGTCCGCGCGCCAGCGCCCGCGCATTGGCGTGGTCGTCGGCGAGCCTATCGACATGGTGATCGAGCGCGTAGATGCAGGCGGCGGCACAGACGCCGGACTGCCGCATCGAGCCGCCGAGCCGCTGCTTCCAGCGCCAGACATCGTCGATGAAGGCGCGGGTGCCGGCGATCACGCCGCCGATCGGTGCCCCGAGGCCCTTGGAGAAATCGATCCAGGCGGAATCCCAGCCCGCCGTCATGTCGCGCGGTGAGATGCCGGAGGCGACGGTGGCGTTCAGGAGGCGCGCACCATCCATATGGGTTATGAGCCCGTGGTCCTTGGCGATACGCACGACCTCGTCGAGCGCGGCCTTCTTCCAGATCGTGCCGCCGCCGATATTGGCGGTCTGCTCGACGCTGACGAGCACTTGCGGCGGCTGGTAGCGGGTGCGCGGATGCAGCGCGGCGCGAAACGTCTCCGGCGTGAACTGGCCGTCGTCGCCCGGCAGCTGCGTGATCTGGAAGCCGCCGAGCGCGGCATGTGCGCCGCCCTCGCGGGCGATGATATGCGCGGTCGCGTGCGCCAGGATCTCGTCGCCGGGGCGGCAATAGGCCAGCGTCGCCGCGACGTTGCACATCGTGCCCGACGGCATGAAGACGGCGGCTTCCTTGCCGAGCAGATCGGCGACGCGGGCACAGAGCTCGTTGGTGGTCGGATCGTCTCCGACCTGCTCGTCGCCGACCTCCGCCCTCGCCATCGCCTCGCGCATCGCCGGCGTCGGCTTGGTCTGTGTGTCCGACAACAAATTGATGCGGACGGCGGGCGCCTTGGGATCGGGCCGGGGAGGGGTATAGTGCATGGCTAGTCCTGGTGGTCAGTCGAATAGCTGCGGTCGGATGTCTTGCGCATGATGGTAGATCGCGCGGATCAGGATATATCCCGCTTCTTCGGTGTAGAAGATACTGTGGGACTGGAATCGAAAGCGGCGGTGGCGGGACGCCAGTTCGTCGACCGATTGCCCAATGCGTGGGAAATCCGCGAGCAGGCCGAATGTGCGCTCAAGGCCCGCATGGTATGCCTCCGCCTGGCACTGTCCGAACGTCATCGATGTGAAGTCGTAGATGTCGATGAGCTGCGCGCGCTCGAACCGAGAGGCGGTATTCAGCCATGCGTACGTGCAGCGACTTGCTGTCGGGCAGCCGCTAGCACGTCATCCATGCTGCTCTCGGTCGGCGTCGCGCAATCCGGATGGGCAAGCGCCTCCTGATAGCGACGCAGTTGCTCGTCGCGCGGAAGGGCCGTCCATGCCGCAAGCTCGGCCTCCGTCGGAGTAGCGGACGGCATGACACGCGTTGCTTTATCGGCGGCCTGTGACATCGGGGAAGTATAGCACAAGTTCCGGCCCAAACAAAAAGGCCCCGGCAAAACCGGGGCCTTTCGGATCTCGCATGCGTGCTGTGATCAGCGCGAATAGAATTCGACGATCAGATGCGGCTCCATCTGCACCGGGAACGGCACGTCGCCGAGCGCCGGGATGCGGACGAATTTCGCGGTCATCTTGCCGTGATCGACTTCGAGGAAGTCGGGCAGGTCGCGCTCGGGCAGCTGGGCGGCTTCCAGCACCGGGGTGAGCTGCTTGGAGGCTTCCTTGACTTCGATGGTGTCGCCGACCTTCAGCTTGTAGCTGCCGATGTTGACCTTGCGGCCGTTCACCTTGACGTGGCCGTGGTTGATGAACTGGCGCGCAGCGAACATCGTGGCGACGAACTTGGCGCGATAGACCACGGTGTCGAGACGGCGCTCGAGCAGGCCGATCAGGTTCTCGCCGGTGTCGCCCTTCAGGCGGCTGGCTTCGACATAGATGCCGTGGAACTGGCGCTCGGAAATGTTGGCGTAGTAGCCCTTGAGCTTCTGCTTGGCGCGGAGCTGCACGCCGAAGTCGGAGAGCTTGCCCTTGCGGCGCTGGCCGTGCTGGCCGGGGCCGTATTCGCGGCGGTTCACGGGGCTCTTCGGGCGGCCCCAGATATTCTGGCCCATGCGGCGATCGATCTTGTACTTCGCCTCACTGCGCTTTGTCATCGCGTCCTCTTTGATAGCCGTCGCTGTCCAGCGACCGGCGTTTTGTCAGTTTCAGGTTTGAGGAGACGCGCCCTCCTGTGTACCGGCCAAAAGGCCCGTACCGACAGGTCCGCCTCGAAAGCTCGGGGAGAACCACGGGTCGCGAAACGCTTCGCGGGCCGAAACCGGCCCGCGAGCAAGGGTGGTCTTAAGGAGAAAGTCCGGTTCTGTCAAACGAAACGCCGGGCGATTTGGGCCGAATCGGCGTCAAAATCGGCCCCTTTCGCCGCTCAAAGCCGGGTTCCGGCCGCCCGGACCGGCCGGGCGTCGGCTTGCGGCCGGATCGCGCCCATTTCCGTGGCGATTTCGCCGCTGAGCACCTGCTCGAGCCTGGTGAAGGTTTTGGCGATCAGGGCGGCGTCGCAGACCAGATGGTCCCAGCGCAGCACCACATCGACGGTATGGTCCGGCTTGATCACGCCATAGCTCAGCAGGAATGGCCCGGGGCTCAACGCGTGCAATTCGCCCGGGCCATAGGCCGCGACCGAGGTGACGCCGAAGTTGCCGCAGAAATTGGCGCGCTGCCGGCCGAAATTCATCCCGATCGCCCAAGCCAGGCGGCGCAGCGGAAACGGCAGGCGCGTCACACAGAGCATTTTGCGGAACGAGGGGATCTCGTGCAGCGGCGCGGTCTTGGCGCGCCGGATCAGCGCGTCGACATCGCCAAGCGCCATCTCGTCGGCGCCCCGGACCCGTTCGAACAGCACGCATTCCTCGCCCTTCTCAACGCGCGCAATGGCCACCATGCCGACGCTGCACGGCAGCTCGTAGAGGCAGGGCCAGGGCCATTTGACGTGCAGGGTGCGCAGCGTCGGCTCGGTCTTGGCGACCAGCGCAAACGCCTTGACGAAGATGGCAGCCCAGCCCGGCGCCTGCGCGGAGCGCGCGCGAGCCTCGACCACTGCACGGACGTTCAGCGAGCGCGTCAGGGAAACGAACGGCACGCCGGCCGACGCGTACATCAGATCGGCGACGAGACGGCGCGGCAATGAAATCCGACGAAATTTACCGCGCATCTGTTCGGTTCATATCCCTGCAATCAGGCAAAAAACAAAGGCCCGGCGAGCTTGGATGGTTGCTCGCCGCAACTGAAGCCAACATGAACCAACGGGCCAGAGGCCAACAGGTTCGGCTCACGGCGCCGGTTTGGCCAAGGGCTCGCCGGCCTTGACCACGTAGACCCCTAGCACCTTGAGCGGCTTGTCGCCGGAAGTTTTGGCGTCGTGCACCGCACTTTCCGGGATCTGGTAGGAATCGCCTGCCTTCAGCTTCAGCGGCGGCTTGCCGTCGATCACAAGTTCCAGCTCGCCTTCGAGCACATAGCCGGTTTCGGCGCCGGGATGGCTGTGACGACCCGACGCACCCCCGGCTGGAACCTCGGCAATTGCCGTGACCGTGTTGTAGCCCGCTGGGAAATCGACCTTCTGCAGCGGCATCCGCTTGATGCCGCTCTGCTGCGCCAAGGCAGCGCCGGCCCCGGCAAACGCAATCACGGTGAGACCAAGCAGCAATTTCCTGAACATGCATTTTCCTCCCAAGGCGCGAAACTCTAGCACGCGGAATCGCGGCGGAAAGCGGGCGAAGTGTGATGTGCGCTTGCGACATTCGGATAAGCCCGCCGGCCGTTCATGGAATTGGACGCGGTCATCCTTACGCGAGGCTTACACGTTGTTCAGGCAATTGCGGTGCTGCACCGCAGGTCCGATGCCCGGCTTTGAACGCCAGTTTTAGGAGCTGCTCACCGGTAGCTGTTTGGGCGACGCCGGTGGCTTCGCCTCGACGCTCGATCCCGGTGAATGCCGCGACGAGTCCACGCTTCGAACGGCAGCGCGATCGATCGACTGAGTCGATGAAGTCAGAGCACCGCGTGCCCTGCGACATCGTGCCTCGATTGGTTTGATCGCCATCGCGAGCTCGTTGGCGCGGATCCCCAAACGAGCGGATTTTCGCCTGTTTTCTCGAAAAACCAAATCTGACGACAGCATCGGATTGATGGAATTGCGACATCGTTCATTAAGGCTGCACGCCTTGGGGTTGCGATTGGCACAAAATGCACATCACACGCATGGCGCGTTGCGCTATCGTTTGATCTCAAAGCGAAACAGCTCGTGACAACGTCCGGCGGGACGGATCACGCGCCGCAGCAGCGGTCGCGCGTGTGGACGCGTGCACAGACGACGAGGAGAGAAGGGGAAGAGGCCTGACTCAATCAACGCTGCCGAACAAGTGCAGCACAGAAAAATGGAAGGGCGCGACAATGCAATCGAGCACGACGTTCGATCCCCGAGAAGCCAAGTCTGTGATCTACAAGTCCCTGATCTACAAGTCTGTGATCCACAAGGCTGCGATCTTCAGCAAGATCTTCCGCGTAGCACTCGTCGGAATCATCGCCCCATCGAGAACACCGGGCTTCTGGGACGATTGCCCACGCTAGCGCGAACAGGTGCATCGCCATGTCCCGGGCAGAGATCGCATCCGCCGAACCAGAGCCGAATGACCGCGTCGAGACCGACGACATGGTCTGGATTCCCGGCGGCACCTTCCGCATGGGCTCGGACCATCATTATCCCGAGGAGGCGCCGTCGCATCGGGCTTCGGTCGATGGCTTCTGGATCGATCGCACGCCGGTGACCAACGCTCAGTTTCGCGATTTCGTTCGGGAGACCGGCCACATCACTGTCGCCGAGCGGCCGCCCGATCCCGCGCAATATCCGGGCGCGCTGCCGCATATGCTGTATGCCGGCTCGCTGGTGTTTTCGCCGCCGCGCCGGGTCCACACGCTGCGCGACTGGAGCCAATGGTGGACCTTCTTGCGCGGCGCGAACTGGCGTCGTCCCTATGGCCCGCGCAGCAACATCAATGTGCTCGGCAGCCATCCGGTCGTCCACGTCGCCTATGCCGATGCGCTCGCCTACGCCCAATGGGCCGGCAAGGAGCTTCCGACAGAAGCGGAATGGGAGTTCGCCGCGCGCGGCGGGCTCGAAGGCGAGGAATATGCCTGGGGCAACGCCCTGACGCCCGGCGGCAAGCACATGGCCAACATCTGGCAGGGCAATTTTCCGCTGCAGAATCTCAGCGAGGACGGTTTTGACAGAACCTCGCCGGTGACCGCGTTCCCGCCGAACGGTTACGGCGTCCATGACATGATCGGAAATGTCTGGGAGTGGACCGCCGACTGGTGGTCGGCCCGCCACGAGGCCGACGCTGCGAAACCCTGTTGCATTCCACAGAACCCGCGCGGTGGCCGCGAGGATGCGAGCTACGACGACGGCCAGCCCGCGATCAGGATTCCGCGCAAGGTGCTGAAGGGCGGCTCGCATCTCTGCGCACCGAACTATTGCCGCCGCTATCGGCCGGCCGCCCGTCACGCCGAGCCGGTCGATACCTCGACCAGCCATGTCGGGTTCAGATGCGTGGTGCGGCCCTCCGCCGCCGTTTCGCGCCCGCCGAAATGAATGCCTTGCAATGAAGGAGTGTCTCATGAGCAACGACGCCGAGAACAACAAGCAGAACGGCACGAAGCAGGCGATTGACCGCCGCAACCTGTTGCTGGGGACATCGACCCTTGTGGCCGCGGCGGCACTGACGTCCGATGCGCTGGCGCAAGCGCAGAAGGCGGCCCCGGCGCCGGCAGCAAGTCCGGCCGCTGCGGCTGCCTCGGGGCGCAAGCCGAACATTCTCGTGATCTTCGGCGATGATATTGGTCTCGCAAACATCAGCGCCTACTCGCACGGCCTGATGGGCTACCAGACGCCGAACATCGACCGCCTCGCGCGCGAGGGCATGATGTTCATGGACTACTACGCCGAGCAAAGCTGCACCGCCGGCCGATCGAGCTTCATCACCGGCCAGGCGACGCTCCGCACCGGCCTTTCCAAGGTCGGCATCCCCGGCGTCAAGGTCGGATTGCAGGCGCGCGATGCCACCATCGCGGAAATGCTCAAGCCGCTCGGCTATGCCAGCGGCCAATTCGGCAAGAACCATCTCGGCGATCGCAACGAATTCCTTCCGACCGTGCACGGCTTCGACGAATTCTTCGGCAACCTCTATCATCTCAATGCCGAGGAAGAGCCGGAGAATTTCAACTATCCGAAGGATCCCGCCTTCCGCGCCAATTTCGGGCCGCGCGGCGTCATGCGATGCAAGGCCAGCGAGCGCGACGACCCGACCGAGGATCCGCGTTTCGGACGCGTCGGCAAGCAGACGATCGAGGACACCGGTCCGCTCACCAGGAAGCGGATGGAGACCATCGATGACGAGACCTCGGCCGCTGCGATCGATTTCATCGATCGCCAGGCCAAGGGCAACAAGCCGTTCTTCTGCTGGTTCAACTCGACGCGGATGCATTTTCGCACCCATGTGCGCGCCGATCATCGCGACCAGCCGGGCATTTCGGCGCGGACCGAATATGCCGACGGCATGATCGAGCACGACAATCATGTCGGCCTGCTGCTCAGGAAGCTCGATGAGCTCGGCATCGCCAACGACACCATCGTGATCTACACCACCGACAACGGTCCGCACATGAACTCCTGGCCGGACGGCGCCATGACCTGGTTCCGCAGCGAGAAGAACACTAACTGGGAAGGCGCGTTCCGCGTCCCCTGCATGATCCGCTGGCCCGGTCGCATCAAGCCGGGGCTCTCGCACGAACTCGTCAGCGGCCTCGATTGGTGTCCGACGCTGCTTGCGGCAGCCGGCGAGCCGGCCGTGAAAGAGAAGCTGCTGACCGGCTACCAGGCCGCGGGCCAGACGTTCAAGGTCCATCTCGATGGCTACAATCAATTGCCCTATCTGACGGGACAACAGGACAAGTCGGAGCGGCCCTACTTCATCTACTTCAATGACGACGCCGATCTGGTTGCGATGCGGTTTGCCAACTGGAAGCTCGTATTCGAGGAGCAGCGCGCGCCGGGCACGCTTCTGGTCTGGGGTGAGCCGTTCACCAAGCTTCGGATCGCCAAGTTCTACGATCTGCACGCCGACCCATTCGAGCGGGCCGACATCACCTCGAATACCTATTGGGATTGGCTGATGGATCACGCCTACATCCAATACGGCGCGGTGGCGGAGATCGCGAAATATCTGGAGACCTACAAGGAGTATCCGCCGAGCCAGAAGCCCGCGAGCTTCTCGGTCGAGGGGCTGATGGAGGACATGCACCGCGCGGTCGACTCCAAGATTCC
>DASVOL010000148.1:0-4806 GCA_036383375.1 Bradyrhizobium sp.
GCTGACCTGGTTTCGTGTCGGCGGTCCGGCGCAAGTGCTGTTCACGCCGGCCGATGAGGACGATCTCGCCTATTTCCTGAAGCGGCTGCCGCAGGAATTGCCGGTCTATGTCGTCGGCGTCGGCTCCAATCTGATCGTGCGCGATGGCGGCATGCCCGGTGTCGTGATCCGGCTCGCGCCGCGTGCCTTTGGCGAGACCAGCGCGGCCGGTGATGTCGTCACCGCGGGCGCCGCGGCGCTCGACAAGCGCGTCGCCGAGACGGCGGCGGCGGCGAACATCGGCGGCATGGAATTCTTCTTCGGCATTCCCGGCACGGTCGGCGGTGCGCTGCGCATGAATGCCGGCGCCAATGGCGGCGAGACCAAGGACGTGCTGGTGGAGGCTACCGGCATCGGCCGTGACGGCACCAAGCACACGTTCGGCAATGCGGATATGAAGTTCGTCTATCGCAACTCCGGCGTCGATCCCTCCATCGTGTTCACCTCGGCGCGCTTCCGCGGCAGGATCACCGATGCCGACGCGATCCGCACCCGCATGAACGAAGTGCAGACCCATCGCGAGACCGCGCAGCCGATCCGCGAAAAGACCGGCGGTTCGACCTTCAAGAATCCGCCTGATAACAGCGCCTGGAAACTGATCGACGCTGCCGGCTGCCGCGGCCTCAAGGTCGGCGGCGCGCAGGTGTCGGAGATGCACTGCAATTTCCTGATCAACACCGGCAACGCCACCGGGCATGACATCGAGACGCTCGGCGAGACGGTGCGCGAACGGGTCAAGCAGACCAGCGGAATTGAGCTGCACTGGGAAATCAAGCGGATCGGGAAGAGCTGATGCAGGTGACCATTCTGTTCGGCGGCACCAACAAGGAGCGGCTGGTCTCGGTGGCGAGCGCGCAGGCGCTGCACCGTGCGCTGCCCGACGCTGACCTCTGGTTCTGGGACGTCGACGACACCGTGCATGCGGCGACGTCCGAACAGCTGCTCGGCCACACGCGGCCGTTCGAGATCGACTTCAAGCCCGACGGTCCTGGCATCGCGCTCGACCAGGCACTCGACAAAGCAGGCGCCGAGCAGCGCGTGCTGGTGCTCGGTTTGCACGGTGGCCGCGCCGAGAACGGCGAATTGCAGGCGATGTGCGAGACGCGCGGCGTCGCGTTCACCGGCTCCGGCTCGGCGTCGTCGCATCTGGCGTTCGACAAGCCTTCGGCGAAACGCTTCGCCGCGATTGCAGGCCTCAACGCGCCGCAGGGCATCACCGTCGAGCAGATCGACGATGCCTTCGCGAAGCACGGCAGGCTGATCGCAAAGCCCGCCAAGGACGGATCGAGCTACGGGCTGATCTTCGTCAACGCCAAGCAGGACCTCGTCGCGGTCCGCAATGCCGCCAAGCACGAAGACTATCTTGTCGAGCCGTTCGTTTCGGGCGTGGAGGCGACCTGCGGCGTGCTCGAGCAATCCGACGGCACGGTGTTCGCGCTGCCGCCGATCGAGATCGTGCCGGCGGAGGGGGGCTTCGACTACACAGCCAAATACCTTTTGAAGTCGACCCAGGAGATCTGCCCCGGGCGTTTCGCGCCCGAGGTCAGCGCCGCGATCATGGACCATGCGTTGCGGGCGCATCGCGCATTGTCCTGCACCGGCTACTCGCGCAGCGATTTCATCGTGTCGGCCAATGGCCCGGTCTACCTCGAGACCAACACGCTGCCCGGCCTCACCGCGGCATCGCTGTACCCTAAGGCCTTGAAAGCACAGGGCATCGCCTTCGCCGACTTCCTGGCCGACCAGATCGAGCTCGGCCGCTGCCGCGCCAGGAGTTAAGGTCGATCGGGCGGGAACCCGCGGCCAGCCAGCCGGATGGAACCCGGCGCTGTTGCTAAAATGCTAACGGGTTCGCGGCAAAGTACTCAAAGCGTTGATCAAAATACACCTAAGGCTGAACTCCTTTACCATTTGTTTACCAGGAAGCCCGAAGGTTAACGCTGGCGGCGCATGTAGCGCTTGGCTGCCGGGGCGTGAGCTGTCGCGGATTACCGCTTCGAGGATCGCAACCAGGGAACAGGGGGCCTCTCTAATCCCACCGGTCTAGCCGAGACGACACTTGTGCCGAGACCCCGCAGGGTTTGCGGGCGCAACATGTGACGAGCTCGTGCAATGGATGGTGCAGGACGCCTCACCCGATCGCTGCGATCGCTGGGGCCTCAAGCTGACCTGAGAGCAGCCGCTATTGGAGCGGCAGTGCTGCTGCGCGAGTATGTCGGCGCCCATCTCGCCCGCCGCAGGCAGCGTCCCGCGAGGCGGCCGCAAGTCATCATCGATCGCGAGCCGCCGAACCGCTACATCCTGATGGTCGAACGCTATCTGCCGCGTCGCATTGGCCTCGTCGCGACGCTCGCGATCCTGTTCGGCAGCCTGGGCTTCGGCATCGTCAGGGGCGGCCATCTCGAGGAGTTCACCACGGCGCTCAGCGACACCCGCAACGCGCTGGCGAATTCCGCAGGCTTCCGCATCACCACCGTCGGCATCAACGGTCGCAAGCAGCTGAGCCAGGACGAGGTGCTTGCGATCGGCGGCGTCAACGGCCGCTCCTCGCTGTTGTTCCTCGACGCCGATATCGTGCGCGCCAAGCTGAAGGCCAATCCCTGGATCGCCGACGCCACGATCCTGAAACTCTATCCTGGCCGGCTGCAGATCGACATCGTTGAGCGCACCGCCTTCGCGCTGTGGCAGCAGAACGGCCGCCTGTCGGTGATCGCCTCCGACGGCGCGGTGCTCGAGCCGTACGTCTCGCGCCGCTTCCTCAATCTGCCGCTGGTGGTGGGCAAGGGCGCGGCGCCTCGCGCGCGGGATTTCCTGGCATTGCTCGACCGCTATCCGCAGGTGCGCCAGGTGACCAAGGCCGCGATCTTCGTCGGCGAGCGGCGCTGGAACCTGCGCCTCAAGGACGGCCTCGACGTCCGCCTGCCGGAGAATGACGTCGGCAACGCGCTGGCAGCGCTGTCCAGGCTCGACAAGGACGAGAAGCTGTTCTCGCGCGACATCGTCGCCGTCGACATGCGCCTGCCCGATCGGCTGATCGTGCAATTGTCCGACGAAGCCGGCAAGGCGCGCGACGAGCTGTTCAAGGACAAGAAGTCCAAGAAGAAGCCGGGTGATTCCGCATGACCGGCCTCGATCGCAATTTGACCCCGAAAACCCGCCCGATGCAGAAGCGCACCGCGATGGTGGCTTCGCTCGACGTCGGCTCCAGCAAGATCGCCTGCATGATCGCGCGGCTCAGGCCGTCGCCGCCGAACGAGGCGCTGCGCGGCCGCACCCATGCGGTCGAACTGATCGGCTACAGCCAGATCCAGTCGCGCGGCGTCAAGGCCGGCTCCGTCGTCGATCTCGCCGAATGCGAGAAGGCGGTGCGCCACGCCGTGGCGCTCGCCGAGCGCATGGCCAAGGTCCGTGTCGAATCCGTCCTGCTGTCGGTCTCCGGCGGCAGGCTGCATGGCCAACTGGTCGAGGCCGCGGCCGATATCCACGGCGGCTCGGTGACCGCGGACGACATCAGCCGCGTCACTTCGGCCGGCATGCGCCACGCCGCCGGCGCTGGCCGCACCGTGTTGCACGCGCTGCCGGTCGGCTACGCGCTCGACGGCGTCAAGGGCATCCGCGATCCCAAAGGCATGGTGGCGCGCCAGTTCGGCGTCGACATGAATGTGGTGACGTCGGACGCGACGGTCGCCAAGAACCTGATGCTGGTGGTCGAGCGCTGCCATCTCAACGTCGAAGCCATGGCGTCGAGCCCCTATGTCGCAGGCTTGTCGGTGCTGACCGATGACGAAGCCGATCTCGGCGCTGCCGTCGTCGAGATGGGCGCGGGATCGACGACGATCGCGACCTATTCCGGCGGCCGCCTCGTGCACGCGTCCGGATTTGCGCTCGGCGGGCAACACATCACGATGGATCTTGCGCGCGGCATCGGCGCGTGCATTGCGGATGCCGAGCGAATCAAGACTTTATACGGCACGGTGCTGACCGGCGGTTCGGACTCGCGCGAGTTGATGTCCGTTCCTACTGCAGGCGACGATCGGGAGACTCCGCAAATCGTGTCCCGCGCCACGATCGCCAACATTGTCCGGCATCGCGCCGAGGAGATTTTCGAAATGATCCGTGACCGGCTCGCGGATTCTCCCTTTGCGGCAGAGCCGAGGGCGCGCGTCGTACTGAGCGGCGGCGCGTCGCAGCTCACCGGCACCGTCGAGCTCGCCACCCGTATCCTGAACCGTCAGGTCCGCATCGGTCGCCCGCTCGGCTTCGGCCGGCTGCCGAACGAGGCGAAGGGCGCCTCGTTCTCGGTGCCGACGGGCCTCTTGGTCTATCCGCAATACGCACATCTTGAACATGTCGAACCGCGGCGCACGCGGCAGCTCAGGACAGGGACAGACGGTTACTTCGGAAAGGTCGGACGATGGCTTCGCGAGGGCTTCTGATGACCACACCCCGGCTCATTGCATTTTCACCAGCTCCTGCGGCCAGCGGCCGGGACGAACCAACGCGCGCATAATCGAGAGAGGCAACCATGGCACTCAATCTGACACCCCCTGACATCAGCGAGCTGAAACCGCGGATCACCGTCTTCGGCGTCGGCGGCGCGGGTGGTAATGCCGTCAACAACATGATCACCGCCGGGTTGCAGGGCGTCGACTTCGTCGTCGCCAACACCGACGCGCAGGCGCTGACCATGTCGAAGGCGCAGCGCATCATCCAGATGGGCACCCAGGTCACCCAGGGCCTCGGCGCCGGTTCGCAGCCCGATGTCGG
>DASVOL010000149.1:0-5715 GCA_036383375.1 Bradyrhizobium sp.
CTTCGACCGCCGCGCCGACGGCAGCTGGCGGCTCGGGCTCGAAGCCGCGCACGGCCGCAACCGCATCGTGCACGCCACCGGCGACGGCACCGGCCGCGAGATCATGCGCGCACTGATCGCGGCGGTCCGCCAGACTCCATCGATCACCTTGCTTGAAGGCGTCGAGGCGCGGCGGCTGCTGGTCGAGGATAACGCGGTCAGGGGTGTGCTCGCCGCCAGCGACCGCGGCGCGCTGACGATCGCAACCAACCGCGTCGTGATCGCAACCGGCGGCATCGGCGGGCTGTTTTCGGACAGCACCAACCCCGGCGGATGCTTCGGCCAAGGGCTCGCGCTCGCGGCCCATGCCGGCGCAAAACTGTCGGATCTCGAATTCGTCCAGTTTCATCCGACCGCCTTCGACGGGCCGTCACGCCCGATGCCGCTGCTCACCGAGGCGATCCGCGGCGACGGCGCGACCCTGATCGACGAGACCGGCCGGCGCTTCATGGCCGATCAGCCCGGCGCCGAGCTCGCGCCACGCGACATCGTCGCACGGGCCGTCTGGCGCCACCGCGCCGCAGGACACCGCACCTTCCTCGACGCGCGCCAGCATCCAGGCGCGGATTTCGCGCAGCGCTATCCCGTGATCAGCGCGTTCTGCAAGATGGCCGGCATCGATCCCGCGACGGATCCGATCCCGATCCGGCCGGCAGTCCACTACCACATGGGCGGCATCGCGGTTGACGGCCATGGCCGCAGCACGGTGCAGGGCCTGTGGGCCTGCGGCGAGGCCGCGCGCACCGGGCTGCACGGCGCCAACCGGCTCGCCAGCAACTCGCTGATGGAAGCGATCGTCTGCGCGCGCTGGGTCGCCGAGAGCATCGAAGGCGTCAGCGCAGGTCCGCGCGCGATGCTGAGCGACGACACCATGCCGCCAGCTTCCGATCCATCCGCCGTGCGTCCGATCCTCACCCAGGGGCTCGGCGTGCTGCGCGACCACGACGGCATCGCACGCGCGATCCGGAACCTCTGCCCGCTCGCACGCAGCGAGAGTGCGGCATCCGACGCCGCATTGGTCGGATTGATGATCGCGGTTGCCGCAATCAGGCGTGAGGAAAGCCGTGGCGGTCATTTCCGCACCGATTTCCCGCACACCGCTTGGTCGGCGGCCCCGTCCACCCTCACCCGCGCCGAGGCGCTCGCCGCCGCGCACGACATCGTTGAATCCAACCTATCAGCCAGGAGTGCCCGCTCATGACCCTCAATCCCCTGTTGCCGCTGCTGTATGAGCCGATCGTGCAAACCGCCTTGCGGGAGGATCTCGGCCGCGCCGGCGATATCACGGCGGACGCCCTCGTACCGGCCGGCCAGCAGGCCCGACTGGTGATGCGGGCGCGGCAGCCCGGCGTGATCGCCGGGCTCGACGTCGCACGATCAGCCTTCCAGACGGTGTCGCCGGCGATCGAGCTGCGCGCCGAGCGGCCCGACGGCAGCGCGGTCGAGCCCGACCAGGTCATCGCGATCATCGACGGCCCGGCCCGCAGCCTGCTTACGGCGGAGCGAACCGCGCTCAACTTCCTCTGTCATCTGAGCGGCGTCGCCACCGCAACCGCCACGCTGGTCAAGGCCGTCGCCGGCACGCGCGCGCAGATCGTCTGCACCCGCAAGACGACGCCCGGACTGCGTGCGCTGGAGAAATACGCGGTCCGCGCCGGCGGCGGCGGCAACCACCGTTTCGGTCTCGACGATGCGGTGCTGATCAAGGACAACCACATCGCGCTCGCCGGCGGTATCCGTCCTGCAATCGAGCGCGCCAAGGCCAATACCGGCCATCTCGTCAAGATCGAGATTGAGGTCGATACGCTGACGCAGCTTGAAGAGGTGCTGGCGCTCGGCGTCGACGCGGTCCTGCTCGACAACATGACGACCGAGCAGCTCAGCGAGGCCGTGGAAATGGCGCGCGGCAAGGCGCTCACCGAAGCCTCCGGGCGCATCACGGCTGCAACCGCTGCGGCAGTCGCCGCCACTGGCGTCGATTTGATCTCGGCCGGCTGGATAACCCACAGCTCGGCTACACTCGATATCGGGCTCGACTATCTGTCCTGATGGACTAAAGCGACTGGCCGACCGGAACCAGGGTCGGCTGGTCCCGTTCGGTGCGGCGCGCCGCGAAGCGCTCGGCCTGCAGCACCGCGAGCGTCAGCACCACGATCGCGACCGCCTGGTGCGTCAGCGCCAGATCGATCGGCACCTGATGCAGCAGCGTCAGGATGCCGAGCGTCGCCTGCAGCGTGATCGCCGCCACCAGCCACCACGCGCCCGCGATGACGGCAGCTCCGGCGCGCGCGCGCACGGCGTCGATCGCATGCGCAATCGCCAGCGCGAACAGCAAATAGGCCGTCATGCGATGCTCGAACTGCACCGTCAGCGTGTTGTCGAACAGATTGCGCCACCACGGCGTCTCGAACCACAGCCGGTCAGCCGATGGAATCAGGCCGCCATCGATCTCTGGCCAGGTGTTGTAGACCCGGCCCGCGCGCAGCCCCGCGACCAGCGCGCCGAAATAGAGCTGCACGAAGGTCAGCACGAGCAGCACCGCACTCGTGATCTTCAGCCTGACCGGCGCCATCACGGATGGGCGGTCCGTCAGCCGCCGCAGCGTCCAGACGATCGCCGCGAAGATCAACAGCGCCAGCACCAGATGCGTCGCCAGCCGATATTGCGACACCTCGACACGCTCCGAGAGGCCGGACGCCACCATCCACCAGCCGACGCCGCCCTGCAGCGCGCCGAGGCCGAAGATCACCCACAGCCGCCGGCCGAGTTCGCCGCTCACCGCGCCGCGCCACAGGAAATACAGGAACGGCAGCAGATAGGCGGCGCCGATCACCCGACCGAGCAGCCGGTGGCTCCACTCCCACCAGAAGATCGTCTTGAACTGATCAAGCGTCATCCCGGCGTTGAGCTCGCGATATTGCGGGATGGTCTTGTAGCCCTCGAAGGCCTTGGTCCACTGCGCCTCGGTCAGCGGCGGCAGCGCGCCGGTCACCGGCTTCCATTCGACGATCGACAGGCCGGACTCGGTGAGCCGCGTGGCGCCGCCGACCAACACCATCAGCGCGATCAGGGCGGCGACCGCGATCAGCCAGACCCTGACGGCGCGGAGCTGTGATGGATTTGCGGAAATACCGGCCATTTCGCCCTGACTTGATTGGATTTTCGGGCCCCTTATAGTCCGCCGCGCCGGCCGCGCAAGCGCCGCCCGGAGCCGCGTTCCGATCGATCCGGAATGAGCTCCAGAACCTTGTTTTGACGCGTTTTCTAGCGCGAACCGGTACCCACTTCGCGCGAAAACACTCTGGATCACGAGTTTACATCTCCGCCATGGCCATACGCACCCGCAAACTGCTCGGAACCATCTTCCTGCTGATCCTGGTCGTGGTGTGGTCGCTGCTTGGCATGACCATCGCCCAGACCCCGTGGCTCGCCAATTCAGGACTGCTCCAGGCGATCTTCTACGTCGTCGCAGGCCTCGGCTGGGTGTTGCCGGCGATGCCGATCGTGTCGTGGATGTCGCGGCCCGATCGCGCCTAGGGCATGGTCCGGAAGAGTGCGAAGCGGTCTTCCGACAAGATCATGCTCAGTTAGGTTCCGTTCTGGTCGCGCGCGCTCCGCGTCGGCCGAATCGGCGCGAACATCACGCCCGACAGCAGCACGCGCATCATCCGCAGCGAACGCACGCGGCCATCCCATGCGATGCGCGGCAGCGCGTGGAGGTTAGTGCGCCCTTGCGCCTCGACGACCCCCGATATGGTCGACACCGCGCTGGCAAAGCCGGCCTCCTCCGCCATCACGACATGCGGACGGCCGAACGCGTCGCGGTCCCCGAACGGATACGCGAAGTGTCTGACCGGCCGCCGCAGTGCGCTCTCGGCGACCGCCTTTCCCATCGCCATCTCGCGCTGCGCGTCCGCATCCCTGAGGCTCGACAGGGCGGGATAGTTCACGGTCGCGCTGCCGAACGTCACGTTCGGATCCGCCGCAAGCTTCGCCAGATCCGTCCAGTCGAGCGACGCGTTGCGTGACAATTGCGCCGCATCGGCCGAATAGCGCCGGCTGAGATCGTTCACCGCATAGGCCAGATCACGCGGCGACAGCTTGCGCAGCCAGCCGGACAGGAAATCGAACAGCTCATATTTGTCCGACAGGCTCGAGACCGCGAAGTGCCGCTCCCTGCCATCGATGACAAGGCTGATGCGGCTCTCGCGCGCGATGATATCCTCGAGCACCAGCCACCACGCCGTGCCTACGCCGTCCGGGAAGGCTGTCGGCAGATAGAGGGTGAAGGGCACGCGGTGCCTGGCGAGCACGGGATAGCCATGCGTGACGATGTCCTTGGTGGCGCCGTCGAAGCTCAGGCAGACAAAGCGCCGGCGCTCCGGCAGCGTCACCGCGCGGCGGCAGGCTTCATCGATCCCGACGATGTCGTACTTCCAGCGCTTCAGCGCGCGAATAGTGCGATCGAGGAAGGCAGGCGTGATCTCCTCGGATTTCAGCGGCTGGAACCGGGCCCTGTGCGCGGGGCGGACGCGCGCGAAGCGCAGGATCACCCCGGCGCCCCCGGCCTCGTGTTCCCGCAACCTGAAGGCGCCGCTGAAATAGGCGAGCTCCATCCGGGCCCGCCGCAAAATCCTGTTGTCCGGCGCCAAGATCCCCGCCTCTGCCCGGCGGTTCCCACCCACCGCCGGAGCATTGTTATTACTCTTTGTTGACATTTCCCTGCGAAGGTCGCCCGCAGCCGAGACCTGTAAATTAATACCTTAAAAAATTTGGGTTCCGAGATGATCATGGCGGCGGCAGTTGAAGGCCAGACGGCGGGGACGCGACCATGGCCGAACGCAATCCGCGTTGCTGGCGTCGACATCTTTCATGATCTCGCTGCCGCCGAGGCGACCTGGCGCAGTCTCGAGACACCGCAACACAGCTACACGCCCTATCAGCGCTTCGATTTCCTCGCCAACTGGCAACGCCAGGTCGGCGAGCGCGAGGGCCAGCGGCCCTTCATCGTCGTGGCCCATGACAGCGAACGCCGTCCGCTGCTGCTGTTGCCGCTCGCCGTCGAGCAGCGCCTCGGCGCGAGCTGCGCGAGCTTCATGGGCGGCAAACATGCGACCTTCAACATGGCGCTTTACGACAAGGATTTCGCCGCCAACGCAACCGAAGCCGACATCACGGCGCTGATGAGCTCGATTGCCGAGCGGTCCCGCGTCGACGCGCTCGTGCTCTGCCAGCAGCCGCTACGCTGGCAGGACCAGCCCAATCCGCTGGCGTTGCTGCCGCACCAGGCTTCGGTGAACGACTGTCCGCTGCTGATGATCGAGCCCGGCGCCGCGCCCGCGGCACTGATCAGCAACTCGTTCCGCCGCCGCCTCAAGGGCAAGGAGCGCAAGCTGCAGGCTTTGCCCGGCTACCGCTACCACCTCGCGAGCACGAGCGCGGATGTCTGCCGCCTGCTCGACTGGTTCTTCCGCGTCAAGCCGCAACGCATGGCCGAGCAGAAGTTGCCTGACGTGTTCGCCGAGCCGGGTATCGAGCAGTTCATTCGCGCCGCCTGCCTCGCGCCACGCGCCGACGGCAAGGGCTATGCGATCGACATCCATGCTCTCGAATGCGACGAGGACGTGATCGCGATCTTCGCCGGCGTCTCCGATGGTCATCGCTTCTCGATGATGT
>DASVOL010000150.1:0-1707 GCA_036383375.1 Bradyrhizobium sp.
TATGAGGGCATCGACATCGGCGGCGAGACCACCGGTCTGATCACCTATATGCGAACCGACGGCGTGCAGATCGATCCGTCCGCGATCACCCAGGCCCGCAAGGTGATCGGCGAGGATTACGGCAACGCCTATGTGCCGGATGCCCCGCGCCAGTACCAGGCCAAGGCCAAAAACGCGCAGGAAGCGCACGAAGCGATCCGCCCGACCGATCTGTCGCGTCGCCCGGCCACCATCGGCCGCAGGCTCGATGCCGATCAGGCGCGGCTCTACGAATTGATCTGGAAGCGCACCATTGCGAGCCAGATGGAGTCCGCTGAGCTCGAGCGCACCACCGTCGATATCGAGGCCAAGGCCGGCGCCCGCGTGCTGGAGCTGCGTGCCTCGGGCCAAGTCATCAAGTTCGACGGCTTCCTCGCGCTCTACCAGGAAAGCCGCGACGACGAAGAGGACGAGGATTCACGCCGCCTGCCCGCGATGAGCCAGGGCGAGGCGGTGAAGCGCCAGAGCCTGGCCGTCACCCAGCACTTCACCGAGCCGCCGCCGCGTTTCTCGGAAGCATCGTTGGTGAAGCGGATGGAAGAGCTCGGCATCGGCCGTCCCTCGACCTACGCCTCGATCCTGCAGGTGCTCAAGGACCGCGGCTACGTCAAGCTCGAGAAGAAGCGACTGCACGGCGAGGACAAGGGCCGCGTCGTGGTCGCGTTCCTCGAGAACTTCTTCTCGCGCTATGTCGAGTACGACTTCACCGCCGACCTCGAGGAACAGCTCGATCGCGTCTCCAACAACGAGATCGGCTGGCAGCAGGTGCTGCAGGACTTCTGGCGCGGCTTCATCGGCGCGGTCAATGACATCAAGGACCTCCGCGTCGCCGAGGTGCTCGATGCGCTCGACGAGATGCTCGGCCCGCACATCTATCCGCCGCGCGCGGATGGCGGCGACGTCAGGCAATGCCCGACCTGCGGCACCGGCCGGCTCAATCTCAAGGCCGGCAAGTTCGGCGCCTTCGTCGGCTGCTCGAACTATCCGGAATGCCGCTACACCCGCCCGCTCGCCGCCGACAGCGCCGAGAGCGCCGATCGCGTGCTCGGCACCGATCCCGACACCGGGTTCGATGTCACGGTGAAGGCCGGCCGGTTCGGCCCCTACATCCAGCTCGGCGAGCAGAAGGATTACGCCGAAGGCGAGAAGCCGAAGCGCGCCGGCATTCCAAAGGGCACCTCGCCTGGCGATGTCGATCTTCAACTGGCGCTGAAGCTGCTGTCGCTGCCGCGCGAGATCGGCAAGCATCCGGAGACCGGGCAGCCGATCACCGCCGGCCTCGGCCGGTTCGGACCGTTCGTGAAGCACGAGAAGACCTATGCCAGCCTCGAGGCCGGCGACGAGGTCTTCGACATCGGGTTGAACCGCGCCGTCACGCTGATCGCGGAGAAGATCGCCAAGGGCCCGAGCGGCCGCCGCTTCGGTGCCGATCCGGGCAAGCCGCTCGGCGATCACCCGACGCTCGGCGCCGTCGCGCTGAAGAACGGCCGCTACGGCGCCTATGTCGCGGCCGGCGGCGTCAACGCAACGATCCCGAGCGATCGCACGCCCGACGAGGTCACGCTCGCGGAAGCGATCGCGCTGATCGACGAGCGCGCGGCCAAGGGCGGCGGCAAGAAGGTCAAGAAGGCGAAGGCCGAGAAGCCTGCCAAGGCCAAGAAAGCCAAG
>DASVOL010000151.1:0-14212 GCA_036383375.1 Bradyrhizobium sp.
GGCAGATCGATCAGCCCGCCGGAGCTCAGGATCGGCTCGGCGATCATGCAGGCCAGCGCGCCGGTCGATTGGCGGTCGACGAGATCGAAGGCGTAAGCCAGCTCCGCCCGCCAATCGGCCGCATTGCCGAAGCGGGGCCGATAGAGGTTCGGCGTCGGGATCGCGAGCGAGCCGACCGGCGCCGGACCATAGCCCTTGCGGCCGGCCGAATAGGTCGCCCCGGCCGCGCCTGACGTCATGCCGTGCCAGGACTGCGCGAACGCAACGGTCTCGAAGCCGCCGGTGGCGAGCTTGGCCATCTTGATCGCCGCCTCGTTCGACTCAGCCCCCGTGCTCAGCAGCATGACGCGATCGAGCCCCGGCGGCAGCAGGCCGGCGAGTTGTTCGGCGAGCGCGACCACCGGTCGCGTCAGCATGCCGCTGAACAAATGGTCGAGCCGTTCGGCATGCTCGCCGATGGTCTTGACGATCTCCGGGTGGCCGTGGCCAAGCACCGCGCTCATCTGCCCGGACGTGAAATCCAGGATGGCGCGGCCGTCGGCGCCATAGACGAAGGACCCGGAGGCGCGCTCGATGATGACGGGAGCGAACGTGCCGCCATAACGGATGAGGTGACGCCGCGCGCGATCCCAAAAGGATTTGTCGTCATTTCCAGCCATGCCCGTTCCCTTGCTGCTGCGTCGCCGCGATGAGAGACCCTTGCAGCGCATCTTATGCGCGCGGTGCAGCAAAGACATTGCGATTTGAGATGCATTTCGTCCAATCTTCTGCGATCAATTGCGCAAAAGACGGAAAACACGAAAGAAATGGGAACCGCGATCGTGATCGACGAGATGGACCGGAAAATCCTCGACGTGCTGCAGGTCGAGGGGCGCATCACAAATCTCGAGCTGGCCGAACGGATCGGCCTCTCGTCTGCCCCCTGCATGCGACGCGTCCGGACCTTGGAAGAGACCGGCGTCATCAACTCCTATGTGGCGCTGGTGGACGCTGCGCGAGTTGGACTTGGCTTCGACGTGATCGTCGAACTCCGCCTCAAGCAGCAGAACAGGGAATCCTTCGCGCGCTTCGAGAAGAAGGTGATCGGCCTTCCGGAGGTCGTCGAGTGCTGCATGATCGCCGGCGATTGGGATTACGCGCTGCGGGTCGTGTCCTCAGATCTTGCAGGCTATCAATCGTTCATCCTCGACCGCCTGATGCATCCGGACACCGATATCGCGAGCTACCGCACGACCATCATCCTGCGCAAGGTCAAGTCGACGACGAAGATCGACAGCTCGCTGTTCTGATCGCAAGGATCAAACAAGCACCCCGACCCCCATCGCGATCACGCTGAGCGCCATCGCACCGGTCGAGAGCCAGCCGAGCCAGTAGAGCCATCCGCCGACCACGAAGCGACCCATGACCTCCTTGTGGCGGGCCATGACCATCAGCAGCACCATCACCGGCACAGCGAGCACGCCGTTGACGACCGCGCTCCAGTACAGCGCCGAGATCGGATCGATCGGCGTAAAATTCAGCGCGATGCCGATGCCGCCCGACAGCGCCAGCACCGAATAGAAAGCCATCGCCTCCTTCGGCTTGCGTGCCAGTCCGACCGGCCACCGCCGGCCTTCGCCGACCGCATACGCCGTCGCACCCGCGAGCACCGGGATCGCCAAGAGGCCCGTGCCGACGATGCCGAGCGCGAAGATCACCTCGGCAAACGGCCCGGCGATCGGGCGCAACGCCTCTGCGGCCTGCGCCGAGGTCTGGATATCGGTCTTGCCGGCGGCATGCAGCGATGCGGCGGCGGTGACGATGATCGACAGCGCGATCAGGTTGGAAAACGCCATGCCGGTGATGGTGTCGGCACGGATGCGGGAGAACTCCTTCCGTGCGCCGTAATGCTTGTCGATCAACGGATGCTTGGTGACATCGACCCGCTGCTCCTCCGCCTCCTGCGAGGCCTGCCAGAAGAACAGATAGGGCGAGATGGTCGTGCCGAAGATCGCCACGATGGTGGTGAAATAATCGGAGCTCCAGGTCAGGCGCGGAACGAGCACGCCGGCCAGCGCTTGCATCCACGACACCTTCGCAAAGGCGAGCGCCGCGACATAGGCGAACAGGCTGAGCGTCAGCCATTTCAGGACGGCGACGTAGCGGCGGTAGTTCATGAAGATCTGGGCGGCCACCGAGGTCACGCCGAACAGCACGACATAGAGAATGGCCGGACCTCCGAACAGGAGCTTGGTCGCGTC
The DNA here is from genome assembly GCA_036383375.1 of Bradyrhizobium sp. Taxonomy (GTDB): domain Bacteria; phylum Pseudomonadota; class Alphaproteobacteria; order Rhizobiales; family Xanthobacteraceae; genus Bradyrhizobium. Next base: position 2,241 of record DASVOL010000151.1, read on the forward strand.
CGCCATGGCCGACAGGTCGGCGGCGATATTGACGGTGTTGGCGATGAACAGCAGCGTCACCACGATGATCAGCAGCCAGCCCGGATAATGCCGGCAGACATTGCCCGATATGCCGTGCCCGGTGACACGGCCGACCCGCGCCGAAATCTCCTGGATCGCGGTCATCAGCGGGAAGGTCAGCAGCATGGTCCAGCCGATTCCGTAGCCGAGTTGCGCGCCGGCCTGGCTGTAGGTGCCGATACCCGACGGATCGTCGTCGGAGGCGCCGGTGATCAGGCCGGGGCCGAGCGACTTCACAACGCGCTTGAAGCTGAGCGGCTCGCGCCGCGGCTTGTCGGCCGACAGGCTGCGGGACTTGTCTTGCGCTCGCGAGATCTTCCTCTGCCGTGTCATGTCCTGATCCGACCGTCGCTACAACGGCGCGGACACCGGCAGGGTTCCAAAAATGAAACCCGCGGCGCGCTCACGGTCGCGACGCGGGCGGTTAGTCCGCTGACGGCGGCCTCATGGCTGCCGTCAGCGATGCATGCTCATGCCGCGCTCGCCTTGGCCGGCGCTGCGGGGCGGGTCACCAGGTAAATGCCGAGCGCGACCGGAACGATCCCGAGCAGGTCGCGAAATTCGACGTGCTCGCCGAGCACGAGATAGGCGAACAGCATGCCGAGCGGCGGCATCAGGAAGTGATAGGCGCTTGCGGCGGTCGCGCCACACACTTTCAGGAGATGAAACCAGAGCAGATAGGCGAGGATCGAACCGCCGAGCACGAGGAAGGCAAAGGCGCCGGCGAGCCGCATGCTGGGCACGATGTCGCCAACGCTGGAGAGCGTGAAGGCGAACGGCATCACCGCAAGGCCGCCGGCGATATTCTGGATGCCGTTGCCGATCCACAGGCTGCCCTTCGGCGCCAGCAGCTTGAACAACATGGTGCCGGCGACGATCGAGGCGAGCGAGGCCAATGTGAAGAGGATGCCATGCGGGCTGTCGGTGCCAATCTTGAGGCGATGCCAGACGATGAAGGCGACGCCGGCGATGCCGAGCAGGAGACCAATCACCTTGCGCAGGGTCATGCTCTCGCCGAGGAACAGCGCGGCCAACATCGCGGTGAAGACCGGGTTGGCCGAGACGATCAGCGCGCCGAGCCCGGCGGAGACCGTCTTCAGGCCGGTATAGCCGAGGCCAAGATAGAGCGCATTGTTGGCGACGCCGATCACGGCGAACACCGCCGCATCACGCCAGGTGAGGTCCCATTGATCCCGGCGCAGCATGGAGATGCCAAGGATCAGGACGCCGGCGAGCGAGAAGCGCGCGGCGAGCAGGATCAGCGGCGGGCAATCGGTGACGCCGATCTTGCCGGCGACAAAGGCGTAGCTCCAGAGCAGGCAGAACAGGGCGATCAGCAATGGCAACGTGTTGAAGCGGGTGCGAGGCATCGCGACAGCGGGGGCAACAGACATGGGGTTCTCCTCTGTCCCTGATCTAGGCCCGCACCTTGATATTTGGAAATTAAATGATAGACTGGCTTGCAGTGGATTTATGAATGGAGGCTGCGATGCTCGACCTGGAGCTGCTGCGCAGTTTCGTCTCGGTGGTCGATGCCGGCGGCTTCACCCGCGCCGGAGAGCGCGTCCACCGCACGCAATCGACTGTCAGTCAGCAGATCAAGCGTCTGGAGGAGGATGTCGGCCAGCCTCTCCTCATCCGCAGCGGCAAGGACGTCACCCCGACGGAGGCCGGCGAGCGGCTGCTGACCTATGCGCGGCGGCTGCTGTCACTCGCGGAAGAAGCCCGCGACGTGCTCTCGCGCCCCGGCAGCGAAGGCGCGATCCGGATCGGCATCACCGAGGATTTTGCCGCCTACCGGCTGACGAGATTGCTTGCGACCTTCGCGCGCAGCCATCCTAGCCTGCGGCTCGACGTGCGCTCGGGCCAGAGCCTGTTCCTGTACCGCGACCTGGAGCGCGGCGATCTCGACCTCGCGCTGATCAAGCGCGCCGCCAGCGAGAAGGGCGGCATCGCGGTGTGGCCGGAGCGCGTGCACTGGGTCACCAGCAAGAGCCATCCGCGCGACACGACGACCGGCTCGGTGCCGCTGATCGGCTTCAGCTCGGGCTGCCTCTATCGCGCCCATGCCATCCACGCGCTGGAGCGCGCGGGCCGCAACTGGCACATGGCCTACACCTCCTCGAGCCTCGCCGGCATCCAGGCCGCGGTCGCCGCAGGCCTGGGCTTAAGCATCCTGTCCGAGATGTCGATCCAGGCCGAGCATCGCGTGCTGACGGCAAAGGACGGCTTTGCGCCGATCGAGCGCACCGAAGTCGCCCTGGTCGCCACCCCTGAAGCCAGCCCCGCGACATTGAGGCTCGCGGATCGGCTGGCGGAGTATTGCGAGAGCGTGCAGGCGAAGGCGGCGTAGCGCTCAGTCGCGCAACAATCTCTGCCGTCGTCCCTGCGAAAGCAGGGACCCATAACCACCAGGATGGAGTTGTTAGGGCAGGCTGCGGCCCCATCGTCGCGCAACAACAGCCATCGGTGGTTATGGGTCCCGGGTCGCGCTTCGCTTGCCCGGGACGACACCGAAAATGATGGCCGGTCGGAGCAGGTTGGTCACAGCCCTCAATAACACCGCGACGCCGCGAACGCATGCACACGGTTGTCGCCGAGCACGTGGGCCATGAAACCCGGCGATCCGAAAATCCGCGCGAACGCGGCGTCGCGGATGCTGAGGCCCCCGGTGTAGGCGCCGAACGCCGGCATCACCGCGCGCTCGCCGTCACTGGCAAAACAACGCCGCTCGATCGAGCGGCCGCGGGTCGGCACCCGTGCCTTGGGGTGAAGGTGCCCGGCGATCTCGCCGCTCGCGCCGGTCGGCTCGTGGCGGAACACGATCGGGCCGATCGCGACCTCGGTCGCGACCACGCCGCCGAGGCTCGCCGGCAGCGCCGGATCGTGGTTGCCCGAGATCCAGATCCAGTTACGCCGGACTTGCAGCGCCGCGAGCGCCTCGCGATCCGGCTCCGACAGACGCGCATGTGCGTCGCGATCGTGAAAGCTGTCGCCCAGCGCGATCACCTGCCGCGGATCGTGCTGCGCGATCACGGCGGCAAGCCGGCTCAGCGTCGCCACCGTGTCGTAAGGCGGCAGCAGCACGCCGCGGGCAGCGAAGCTCGAGCCTTTTTCCAGATGCAGATCGGACACCACGAGCAGGCTCCGTTCTTCCCAGAACAGCGCGCCGGAGCAATCCGCCACGAAGCCGACATCCGCCACCGTGACCCTCGAAACGCGCATCTCGTCACCGTCTCGCAAAGCTAGCGCGCTTGCCGCCACGTGCTGTTCCCCACAGTGCCAGTATTACGTCATCGCCTCCCGCACGAGTTCCTCGGCCGCCTCGGCCAGAAGCTCGTCGGATGCTTCGCCATAAACTGACTCGCGACCGATTTCCAGCAGCGCGGGCACGGCAAGCGGAGAAACGTGGTCGAGGTCCTTGTGGGTGATTCGGCCGTGGATGCGCGAAAGCATGTCGCTGAGGCGGCGGAGATCGAGCAATCCCGTGGCGGCATCGCCGCGTGCGGCTCGCAGCAGCACATGGTCAGCCTGGTGCTTGCGCAGCACGTCGTAGATCAAATCGGTCGAGAACAGCACCTGGCGGCGCGACTTTTCCTCGTCGGTGAAGCGGCGCGCGATCAGCCCGGAGATGATGGCGCAGTTGCGGAAAGTGCGCTTCATCAGCGCGGATTCCGCAAGCCACGCCTCGAGGTCGTCGCCGAGCATGTCGGGATCGAACAGCGCGTTGAGATCGAGCTTGCCGTGCCGGATCATGAAGGAAAGATCGCCGACGCCCCAGACCGCGAGCGCATATTCATTGGCGACAAAGCCGAGCGGACGGGCGCGGGCGCGCTCCAACCGGCGGGTCAGCAGCATGCCGAGCGTCTGATGCGCGAGCCGGCCCTCGAAGGGATAGCAGACCAGATAATGGCTGCCGCCGCGCGGAAAAGTCTCGACCAAGAGCTCGCGCACCGCAGGCACACGCGAGAATTTCCGTTGCAGCGACAGCCAGTCGTGCACCTGGTCCGGCAGCGCGCTCCAGGCCCGGCTGTTGTCGAGCAGCTTGCGAACGCGTTCGGCGAGATAGGTCGACAGCGGAAACTTGCCGCCCATATAGGACGGCACTTTTGCATCCTTATCATTGGCGCGGGAGACATAGACCTGGTCTTCAACCAAGGCCTCGTAGCGCACCACCTCACCGCCAAAGACAAAAGTGTCGGCGGGCACGAGACCCTCGATGAAGACCTCCTCGATCTCGCCGAGCATCCGGCCGCCGCGGGCGATCGCACCGGTCGATCCGCTGCTTTTTCCTTGGCCGCCGGCGCGCGAGCGCACCAGCCGCACCTTCAGCATGGTCTCCTCGACGATGGTCCCGACGTTGAGACGGTAGCTCTGCCGCACCTTGGGATTGGTGACGCGCCAGCGGCCCTGCTTGTCCTGCTTGATGCGGGCGAAACGCTCATAGGTCTTCAGCGCGTAGCCGCCGGTCGCGACGAAGTCGACGACATCGTCGAAATCGGTCCGCGCCAGCGACGCATAGGGCGCCGCGGTCCTGACCTCATCGTAGAGCTCGTTGGACAGGAACGGCTTGCCGCAGGCGCAGCCGAGCACGTGCTGGGCCAGCACGTCGAGCGCACCTAGGCGCAAGGGTGGCGTGTCCTGCGCATTCTCCGCGATGGCATCGATCGCGACGGCGCATTCCAGCACCTCGAAGCGGTTGGCCGGCACCAGCACGGCGCGCGAGGCCTCGTCGAAGCGGTGGTTGGCGCGGCCGATCCGCTGCATCAACCGCGACGATCCCTTTGGGGCACCGATATTGATGACGAGGTCGACATCGCCCCAGTCGACGCCGAGATCGAGCGAGGAGGTGCAGACCACGCCGCGCAACCGGCCGGCGGCCATCGCGTCCTCGACCTTGCGGCGCTGCGCGACGTCGAGCGAGCCGTGATGCAGCGCGATCGCAAGCCCGTCGTCGTTCATGCGCCAGAGATCCTGGAACAGCATCTCGGCCTGGCTGCGGGTGTTGACGAACACCAGCGTGGTCTTGTTGCGCTTGATCAGCTCATAGACCTCGGGCAGTGCGTGGCGCGCACTGTGGCCCGACCATGGCAGTCGCTCCCGGGTATCGAGCATCTCGACCACCGGCGGCGCCGCGCCACCGGCGATCACGACATCGGCGGACACGCTCTCGCCGCCCGGCTGCGGCACCAGGAAACGCGCGAGTTGCTCCGGCTCGGCCACCGTCGCCGAGAGGCCGATGGCGCGTGCCTGCGGCGCGATGGTCCAGAGCCGCGCGAGACCGAGCGACAGCAGATCGCCGCGCTTGGAGGTGACCAGCGCATGCAACTCGTCGAGCACGATGCGCTTCAGCGAGGAGAACAGGAAAGGCGCATCGTCGGAGGCAAGCAGCAGCGCCAGCTGTTCCGGCGTGGTGAGCAGAATGTCCGGCGGATAGCGCCGTTGCCGCTGCCGCCGCGACACCGGCGTGTCGCCGGTGCGGGTCTCGATCCTGATCGGCAGCCCCATCTCGGCCACCGGCGTCTCCAGATTGCGCGCGATGTCGACGGCGAGCGCTTTCAGCGGCGAGATGTAGAGCGTATGCAGCCCGCTTGAGCGGCGAACGCCGCGACCGGTGGAGACGACTTTTGGCCTCGGATCGGCTGCGACAGCCGCCTCACTCGCTTGCCGGAGCGGTTTGCTGCCACCCGGTTCGCCCGCCAATTCCACCAGCGTCGGCAGGAACCCCGCCAGCGTCTTGCCCGCACCCGTGGGCGCAATCAGCAACGCTGAACGTTCCTCGCGCGCCTTCGCCAGCAGCGCGAGCTGATGCTCGCGCGGCGACCAGCCGCGCGAAGCGAACCAGTCGCGAAACCGGCGCGGCAAGAGATCGGCCGTTTCCGACGGCGGGACGGAAAAGAGATCGAGCGTCGACACGCCCAAGAGGTAGGTGGTTCAGGCGGTTTCGTCGAGGGTGGGACAGCCTGGGAATGCGAGGCGTTGCCTGAATATGCCTTCCACCGGCAGTTCGAGATTGCCCTTGACTGGGCGTGATTCAGGCCCTCAGCGGCCTGCGCCGAAGCACGGCCCCGGCCGCACGCGCGCCCGCACGATGTGCAGGCTTGCAGGCGGGTGCAGGACATTCGCGCGCGTTCCTGAATAGCGCTCGGACATCGCATTTCCATCCAAGTCTTCGACCAGCTCGAAGCCGACGTCCGCCAAATCCTTCGCAATCTCCCCGGGATCGAACCCCGACACATAGGGTTCGCCCATCGTCGCGACCGCCTGGGCATTTTGATTGTGATGCGACCGCGACCCACCCGAGGCAAACTCGATTTGGTCGACATAGGTGAAGACAAGCTCGCTTCCCTCGGAGCCGCAGGTCGCCGCAGCACGCAGGGTCGCCAGATTGGCTTCCCGCGTCAGATACACCGTAACGCCGAGCAACGAGAAGAATGCTGCTTCGTTCGGCTGAAACGAGGAGCGGGTCAGGGCGGTTGCGAGATCCTCCTTGGCGAGGTCGGCCGCGATGAAGTGCACCGATTCGGGAAGCGAGACGCCGCATTCCCTGATGCGCTCAATCTTCATCAGCTGCGTCGCCGGGTGGTCGATTTCGAAGATGTCGAGAGTATCGGAAAAGGCCGGGCGGCGAAGCGCGAAGCTGTCAAAGCCCGCACCGATCAGGACATATTGGCGCACGCCCCTGTCCGCTGCCTGCCTCAGCGCATCCTCGGCGTATCGCGAGCGGATCACTACTCCGGGGTATGCGGCATTGTTTCGCAGGAATTCATCCAGGATCGAATCCGGCGTCGGCAAGGCGCGCGCACGGGCCTCTGAATCCATGCGAGCCAGAATTCGCTGGCTCATTCCATCGCGCTCGGAGTCGGGAATGAGGCGATCGCCCCAAGGGTCGTCCAACAGAGGAGACGCGTCGGATCGCGAATGCAGCGCCCTCATAAGCGACGTCGCCATGGCCGTACGGCTGGCCGCCTCCCTCATCGATTTTCTCCTGGGCCTTACGCCTGCCGCTTCGGACCTGAATTATGGCGGCAGCGTATCAGGAATTGGGATGGACCGCGATGGGATCGGCCTAAGGCGCGGGGGACTGAAGGCAGCCTCTACCTCTCGCCGCGACAGGCGGAGAGAGATAGAGGAAAGTTAGGTTTTCGATCGTGCGCCCCTACTCCGTCATCGGCTCGCCGGAGAGGTCCCAGTCCTTGCCGTTGAAGATCGAGACGTAGAGCGTCTTCATCGGGGTGTAGTCGTCGGGCGTATAGCTGTAATTGATGCCGTCGAGGAAATAGGGCGAGTGAAAACCGGCCAGCGTGGTGGCGTGCTTCAGCACGTTGGCGCGGGTCAGGTCGTCGCCGCAGCGGCGCAGGATTTCGCCCATCGTCGCTGCCTGACCATAGCCGGCGAAGGCGATGGTGTTATCGGGATCGATGTTCGGCAGGTACTTCTTGCGCAGCTCCTCGAACGCGACCACATCGGCATCCTTCTCGTAGCGGGGCACGCCGACTTCCTTGTTGTAGCGGATCGCGACGATGTCCTTGGCGTTCTCGAGGCCCGCAGCGCTCAGGATCGAGCGACCGGTCGAGCCCGCCGACAACAGCTGCAACGGCTTCCAGCCGAGCTCGGCCACCTTGCGGATCGACTGCGACGTCGCCTTGCCTGTCGTGATGTTGTAGAACACGTCGGCGCCCGACTTCGACAGATTGATGAGCTGGGAATCGACCGTCGGATCGGTGAGATCGTAGGTCTGCTCCATGATCACCTGGGCCTTGCCGCCTGCATCGGCCAGCACCTTCTTGAATGGTCCCAGGAAGTCGCGGCCGAAATCGTCGTTCTGGTAGAGGATCCCGATCTTGGCGTTCGGCTTCACGCTGACGACGTGTTTTGCAAGGATGCGGGCCTCGGTCGGATAGAGCGGCAGGCCCGCCATGGTCCATTTATTGTTCTTCGGATCGTTCCATTTCGAGGCGCCGGTGTTGAGCAACAGCTGCGGGACACCCTTGGAATTGAGATATTTGTGCACGGCGGTCTGCGGCGCGGTGCCGAGCGAGCCGTAGAGCGCCAGCACCTCTTCCTGCTCGACCAGGCGGCGCGTCGCCTCGACGCATTTCGGCGCGCTGTAGGCGTCGTCCATGGTGAGGAATTTCACCTTGCGGCCGTTGATGCCGCCCTTGTCGTTCAGCATCTGGAAATAGGCTTCGCCGACCCGGCCGAGCACGCCATAGAGCGAGCCGGGGCCGGAATGCGGCACGGTCTGGCCGAGCTTGATCTCGGTGTCGCTCGCGCCCGGATCGTACTTCTTGTCGGCGGCCCGGACGAACGGCGCAGGCAGCACGGACGCTGCGATCACGGACAATGCGGTGGCGCCGAACTCGCGCCGCGTATGTTTTTTCATTGTTTCTCTCCCTGAGGCGAAAAGCTCTCGCATTCCGCCTCGCGCCGGGCAAGCGCGAACTCACCGCTTTGCGGCGCAATGCCGCGTCACGGCAAATGCGTAGCGTGTAGACTCAAGTTGGGAGCGCGATGCATGGGATCGCGCTCTTATCCTCCCCTGGAGGGGGAGGATCGACGCGAATGCAATGAGCGGCGAGGTGGGGTGACAGTCTCACCATTCGAACAGCGCCCGTGTGGAGAGATCACCCCACACCGCTTCGCATTTCGCTACGCTTCATGCGAACCGACCCTCTCCCTCCTGGGGAGGGTAAGCGCGTCACGGCTTGATCGCGACGGCAACGAGCCCGGGCGCCGGGATGTTGTCCTCATTGCGCGCCGAGAGATCGTCGAGCAGGGCCAGCGTCAGCCCGGCGGCGGCGACGGAGGCGCGCACGTACGGCGCACTGTGGGCATAGCGCAACCCCTCGCCGAGGATGACGCCCTCGCCGCCATGGGTCTCCGTGGTGAAGGCGAGCACGCCACCCCCGACCAGCACGCGTGCGGCCTCGGCGAGCACCGGCGCGAGATCGGCGACATAGACCATCGCGTCGGCCGCGAGTACCAGTTCGGCGCTGGCGTTCGGCTTGCCCGAAATGCCCTTCAGCATGTCGTCGACCTCGAGCTCGGCATAGAGCCCGGTGGCGCGCGACTTGTCGATCATGCGCGGCGACAGGTCGATGCCGATGAAACGATCGACGTGATCAGCGAATGCAGCGGCCGCAAGGCCCGTGCCACAGCCGAGATCGATCGCACGCTTGAAGAACGCCGGCTTCTTCGCGGAGGCGCGGACCGACAGCACCGCCTTGAACAGCAGCGCCGGGCCGCGATAGCCGAGATCGCCGACCAACGCGGCCTCGAAGCGCGGCGCGTATTGATCGAACAACGTCTGCACATAGCCCGGCGGCATCGCGCTGACGGCCTCGAGGCCGAGCTGCATCAGATGCAGGCCGGCACCGTGACGGTCTTCGGGATCGGCATCACGCGCGGCGCGGAAGGCTGCGATCGCGGCCTCGCGCTGACCGAGCTCGAGGCGGATCTTGCCCAGCGTGTACCAGGCCGACGGGAATTGCGGCACCAGCTCGATCGCCTGTTCGAGCAGCTCGGCGGCAGCCGGCAGATCGCCCTTCAATTGCAGGTCGCGCGCGAACTCGTAGCGGCGGTCGGCGACGAGGTCGCCGGAGGACAGAAACAGGCGGGGGGCCATTCGCTTTCTAAGGAACCATCTGGGCCGGGGTCCGGCCATCCATCAAAGCACGGACTCTTTCCGGAGATGGATGCGCGGGTCAAGCCCGCGCATGACGGCTAAACATCGCCGATGGAGCACCTATATTGCGACAATGCGCCCGCAAGACATCCTGATGCCCGTCCCGGCCGGGCTTTGCTGCAAGCCCGGCGACTTCCACATCGATCCTGTCAGGCCGGTCGAACGGGCACTGATCACGCACGGCCATTCCGACCATGCGCGGCCGGGGCATGGCGCGGTTCTCGCCACCCAGGAAACGCTCGATATGATGCGGCTGCGCTACGGCGAGAATTTCGCCGGCTCGGTGCAGGCGGTCGCTTACGGCGAGGAGATCAAGCTCGGCGACGTCACGGTGACGTTTCATCCCGCCGGGCATGTATTGGGCTCGGCCCAGATATCGGTCACCTGCAAGGACACCCGCATCGTCGCCTCCGGCGACTACAAGGACGCGCGCGATCCGACCTGCGCGCCGTTCGAGCTGGTGCCCTGCGACGTCTTCATCACCGAGGCAACCTTCGGTCTGCCGGTGTTTCGCCATGGCGATGCCGCCGACGAGGTGAAGAAACTGCTGGCCTCGGTAAAACTGTTTCCGGAGCGGGCGCACCTGGTCGGCGCCTATTCGCTCGGCAAGGCGCAGCGCGTGATCGCGCTGCTGCGCGAGGCCGGCTACGACGCGCCGATCTATCTGCATGGCGCGATGGAGAAGATCACCTATTATTATCAAGAGCGCGGCATTCCGCTCGGCGAGCTCCGTCCCGTGCGCGGCATGAAGAAGGCCGAGCTCGCCGGCACCATCACGCTGGCGCCGCCGAGCGCGACATCGGATGTCTGGACCCGTCGCTTCCCCGATCCGGTCACGGCCTTTGCGTCGGGCTGGATGCGCGTCCGCGCCCGGGCCCGGCAGGGCGGCATCGAGCTGCCGCTGGTGATCTCCGATCATGCCGATTGGGATGGACTGACGGCGACGATCGCCGCCACCGGCGCCGGCGAGATCTGGGTCACCCACGGCCAGGAAGACGCACTGGTGCATTGGTGCAAGAGCAACGGCCTTGCCGCGCGGCCGCTCGATCTGGTCGGCTATGGCGACGAGGACGAGAGCGAGACGGCAGCGGTGACCGGCGAGGCCGAAACATGAACCGCTTTGCCGAACTGCTCGACCGCCTCGCCTACGAGCCGGGCCGCAACAACAAGATCAAGCTGCTGGTTGCCTATTTCCGCGAGACCGAGGATCCCGACCGCGGCTACGCGCTGGCCGCACTCACCGGCGCGCTGTCGTTCAAGCACGCCAAGCCAGGCTTGATCCGCGACCTGATCACCGAGCGCACCGACCCGGTGCTGTTCGGCTATTCCTATGATTACGTCGGCGATCTCTCCGAAACCGTCGCGCTGATGTGGCCGGCGGACAAACGCGCGACGAACTCACCTCCCCCACCGACGCTGACCGATGTGGTCACCACCTTTAACACGCTTGGCAAAACCGAAATCCCGGCGCAGTTGGTGCGCTGGCTCGACGAGCTTGATGAAACAGGCCGATGGGCGCTTTTGAAGCTGGTCACCGGCGGCCTGCGTATCGGCATTTCGGCGCGGCTGGCGAAGACGGCTGCCGCTGCACTCGGCGAAAAAGACACACATAACGTCGAACTGCTCTGGCCAGGGCTGGCACCGCCTTATCTTGATCTGTTCGCGTGGCTGGAAGGCCGTGCAGAGAAGCCGATCAATCGTGACCCCGCGCCGTTTCGCCCGGTGATGCTTGCGCACGCCATTGAAGATTCGGATTTTGCCAATCTCACGCCGGACGATTTCACCGCCGAGTGGAAATGGGACGGCATCCGCGTTCAGGCCGTGAGCGGGCGCGATGAGGATGGACACATCGTGACGCGTTTGTACTCACGCACCGGCGAAGACATCACCAGGAGCTTTCCCGATCTGGTGCCGTCCCTGAGATTACCCGGTGCGATCGACGGCGGCAGCGATCTGCGCATGCTGACCTTCTCCGAGCGGCGCGCGAAACTTGAAATTTTCATCGCGCAACTGAATGATCCGCGCATCGATTTGTCGCCGCAGGTCTCCTTCAAAACGTGGGACGATCTCACCGCCGCACGCGCCGATCCAGCCAACGGCGGAGCCGGCGAGGATTCGGAAGCTGTCGAAGGCGTAATGCTGAAACGTCGCGACGCGCCCTATCTGCCCGGCCGCCCGAAAGGCCAGTGGTGGAAATGGAAACGCGAGCCTCATATCATCGACG
>DASVOL010000152.1:0-25614 GCA_036383375.1 Bradyrhizobium sp.
CAGGGTCTCGCCCGTGCGGCCCTCCGGCGGCGGGCTGTAGCGGACCAGCCGCCCGATCGACGGCAGGAACCCGCGATAGGGGTCCTCCGCATAGATCCGGCTCTCCATCGCCCAGCCCTTGATCGCCAGGTCGCCCTGCGCAAACGGCAGCGCGAGCCCCGCCGCCGAGCGGATCATCTGCTCCACCAGGTCCACCCCGGTGATCAGCTCGGTCACCGGATGCTCCACCTGCAGGCGGGTGTTCATCTCCAGGAAGTAGAAGCTCTTGTCCTGGCCGGCCACGAACTCGACCGTGCCGGCCGAGTCGTAGTTCACGGCCTTGGCCAGCGCGACGGCCTGCTCGCCCATCTTGCGGCGGGTGCTCTCGTCGAGCAGCGGCGACGGCGCCTCCTCGATGACCTTCTGGTTGCGGCGCTGGATCGAGCACTCGCGCTCGCCGAGATAGATCACGTTGCCATGCTTGTCGCCGAGGATCTGGATCTCGATGTGCCTGGGATCGACGATGAATTTCTCGATGAAGACGCGGTCGTCGCCGAACGACGACTTCGCCTCGGCCTTGGCGAGGTTGAAGCCTTCGGCCACCTCTCCCTTCGAATGCGCGATGCGCATGCCTTTGCCACCGCCGCCGGCGGAGGCCTTGATCATCACGGGGTAGCCGATCTCGTCGGCGATCTGGACCGCGTGCTTGTCGTCCTCGATGACACCGAGATGGCCGGGCACGGTCGAGACCTTGGCCTTGGCCGCGGCCTTCTTGGATTCGATCTTGTCGCCCATCGCGGCGATGGCGCCGGGGTTCGGGCCGATGAAGACGATGCCGGCGGCTTCCAGCGCGCGCGGAAACGCCTCGCGCTCGGACAGGAAGCCGTAGCCGGGATGCACCGCCTGTGCGCCGGTCTTGCGGCAGGCGTCGACGATCTTGTCGATCAAAAGATAGCTCTCGGCCGCGGCGGGCGGGCCGATCAACACGGCTTCGTCGGCCATCTCGACATGCAGCGCGTCGCGGTCGGCCTCGGAGTAGACGGCAACCGTCTCAATCCCCATACGGCGCGCAGTCTTGATGACCCGGCAGGCGATCTCGCCGCGGTTGGCGATCAGGATTCGTTTGAACATGCTCTTCTTGCTTGGGCTTTGGGCAGGATTCCTCCCCCGCGCAATCCGGCACGGGCGATTGGCGTAACCTCTCCGTGGTACAGCAAAATGCTCCGGAGGCAAATCCAGACCGGGCCCGGTGCCTGACCGGTTCTTGCCCAGCCCTTGGCGGTAGCCTGAGGGGTATCTCAGCCCGAATAGGTCTTGAAGCGGCCGCGCGAATGCGCCTTGGCGACGGCCTTCATCAGCTCGCTGACCTCATTTTCCAGGAATTCATTGGCCACGATCAGCGCCCGGATGGTCGCGCGCAAATTGCCACCACAGGCGGAAATAGCCTGATCGACAGCCGCTTCCAGCCCGTCATCGTCATCAGATTCGGGCCGTGCAGACATCATGGGGCATCCGGGATTCAGGTGGCGCATCATGTTCGTATTTTGTTCTCATGGAGTCAATCGGATCTTTGCTCGGAAGCTGTCTCCTGAGGCGCCGCTCGCTTCCGCCGCCAGCGCGCGAGGCATTGCAGGGTCCAGATGTCGGTGATGGCATCGGCAATGATGGTGATGGTGAACTCGGCCATATCAGCGTTCCTATCGATGGCGATGTCCGGCCGTTCTACGTCGCGGAATGCCGATCGAGATGTGACGGCGCGCACGCATTTCGTGCGAACAGGCCTTGGTTGGATCGTACCTGCCTGTGCTAGAAGTTCGGCTGCCCGCCAAAGATCTGAAGTGAGAAAATGCGGTTTCGCAATCCGGTCATCACGACGCTTCTCCTGACATGCCTGTCCGCGAGCCCTGTCCTGTCTGCGACGGCTGCCCTGTCCGCGACCGGTAGCTCCTCGGCCATGGCGATCGTCAAGGACGCCGGCACCGTTCAGCTCGGCAACGCGGTCTATCGGCTCGACGGCATCGACGCGCCGGCGGCCGACCAGCTCTGCATCGACGAGCACGCCGACGTCTGGACCTGCGGCGTTGAAGCGCGCGACCAGCTGACAAAGCTGATCGGCGGCAAGCCGATTCACTGTGACGACATCGGCGTCGACCCGACCTTCAAGAAGCGCCGCCTCGGCGTCTGCAAGCTCGAGGGCGACCCGACCAGCCTCAGCCAGGTGATGGTGCAGAAGGGCTACGCTCTCAACGTCGAGACGTCGGCCACTGGCCGATTCAAGCCGGATCAAGCCACCGCCAAGGATGGTCGTGCCGGACTGTGGAAGGGCTGCTTCGTGGCGCCGCGCGATTTTCGTCTCGGCAAGAAAGACGGCGCCCTGCTCGGCAACGCCTGCCCGGCCGACCGTGACACGCAGATCCGCAATGCGCTCTTCCCCGACGACCTGCCGATGCCGGCAAGCTGCAACATCAAGGGCAAGTACGCCGTACGCGCCCGCGTCACCGGCAATGTCGGCATCTATCATTTGCAGGCGTGCCGCAGCTATCCGGGCCTCGGCAATCCGGATCGCTGGTTCTGCTCCGAGGAGGATGCGCAGGCCGCCGGGTTCCGCAGGGCCTATAATTGCCGCCCGCCCAAAGGCAAATGAAGAGCAAGTGACTGGCAAGTGATCGCCGCAAATCACGCTGGAAAAACCGCCTCGTCCTGTGTGAAACTGCGCCGAGAGGTTGCCGGCGCGTATGACCCCACCCGATCCCGCTGATGTGCTTCCCGAAGCTGCGGCAGCCGAACGGCTGCGGCAGCACCTTGAGGAGATCGCGCGCGAACGCGACCGGGCCCACCGCGAACTTCAGGAGCGCGAGGCCGAGCTGGCCCGTATCCAGCGCATCGCGCGGGTCGGCGGGCTCGAGATCGATTTCCGCGATGGCGTGCGCAACCGCCGCTCTCCCGAATATCTGCTGGTGCATGGCCTGCCGCCCGAGGAGGTCAACGAGACCTATGAGAACTGGGTCGCGCGCATCCACCCCGACGATCGCGAACGAACCATCAAGCACCTGTTCGGCGTGCTCAAGGCCGGCGGCGAGGATTACACCGCCGAGTACCGCATCATCCGCCCGAACGACGGCGAGAGCCGCTGGATCCGTGTCGTCGCCAAGATCGACCGCGACCGTAACGGCCGTGCGCTGCGGCTGGTCGGCGCCGATCTCGACGTCACCGATCAAATGCTGGCGCAGGAAACCCTGCGCGAGAGCGAGGAACGCTTCCGCCTGATCGCCGACAGCGCGCCGGTGCCGATCTGGGTGACCAAGCTCGACCGCACCCGCTCCTTCGCCAACCAGGCGTATCTCGATTTCCTCGGCCTGCCGTTCGAGGAAGCGGTCGTGTTCGACTGGCGCAAGGCGCTGCATCCGGATGATCTGCCGAACATCCTGCAGGAGCAGATCACCGGCGAATTGTCGCTCAAGCCGTTCGTGCTCGAGGCACGCTATCGCAATGCCGCCGGCGATTGGCGCTGGCTGCGCTCGGAGTCGCAGCCGCGATGGGACCCGAACGGCAAGCATATCGGCTTCATCGGCGTCGCCCACGACATCACGGCGGCGAAGGAAGCCGAGATCGAGCTGCGCAAGCTCAACGAGTCGCTGGAGCGGCGCATCACCGAACGGACCGCGCAGCTCGAGTCGAGCGAGGCGCAGATGCGCGCGATCCTGGAGACCAGCCATCAACATCAGGGGCTGCTCAACCAGGACGGCGAGTTACTCTACGCCAACCGGACCGCGCTGGCCGGCATTCGCGCCGACGCCGCCGATGTCGTCGGCAAGCTGTTCTGGGAGACGCCCTGGTTCAGCGCGACCGAAGGCGCACCGGAAACGATCAGGAATGCTTTCACCACGGCGATGCGCGGTGAGGATGTCAAGTCCGAACTGCCGCTGCGGCTGCCGATCGGCGATCGCCATTTCGACTTCGAGATCCGGCCGCTGCGGGACCAGCACGGCGCGATCGTCGGCGCGGTGCCGGAGGCCGTCGACATCACCGAGCGGCGGCGCGGCGAGGAAGCCCTGCGGCAGTCGCAGAAGATGGAAGCGGTCGGCCAGCTCACCGGCGGCGTCGCGCACGACTTCAACAATCTGCTCACCATCATCCGCTCCGCGACCGATTTCCTGCGCCGCCGCGAGCTGCCGGACGAGCGGCGCCGCCGCTATATCGACGCGATCTCCGAGACCGTGGAGCGGGCCTCCAAGCTCACCGCGCAGCTGTTGGCGTTCGCGCGCCGGCAACCGCTCAATCCCGAAGTGTTCAATGTCGGAACGCAGGTCGACAGCGTGGCGCAGCTGATCCGCCCGCTGGTCGGCGCGCGGATACACATCGAGGTCAGGATCGAGGATCCCGACTGCTTCGCGATCGCCGACATCGGCCAGTTCGAGACCGCGATGATCAACCTTGCGGTCAATGGCCGTGATGCCATGAACGGCGAAGGCCAGCTGACGATCGGCGTCAGGAAGGTCAAGCACATCCCTGCCCTGCGCGCCCAGGCCTCGCGCAGTGGCGATTTCGTGACGGTCTCGATCCAGGATACCGGCACCGGCATCTCGCCGGAAAATCTCGACGCGATCTTCGAACCGTTCTTCACCACCAAGGAAGTCGGTAAGGGAACGGGCCTCGGGCTGAGCCAGGCCTTCGGCTTCGTCAAGCAATCCGACGGCGATATCGAGGTCACCTCAACGCCGGGGCAAGGCGCGACCTTCACCATCTATCTGCCGCAGGCGATGCGCCCGGCAGATGCCAAGGTCGCGGCCAGCGCGGGCATCGAGCAGGCCTCGATCGGTCGCGGCTATCGCGTGCTTGTGGTCGAGGACAACGACGATGTCGGCCAGTTCTCCACCGAGCTGCTCGAGGATCTCGGCTATTCGGTCAAGCGCGCGGCGAATGCCAACGCGGCGCTGTCGATCCTCTCCGAGAACGAGTTCGCCGCCGACCTCGTGTTCTCTGACGTGATCATGCCCGGCATGAACGGCGTCGAACTCGCCGGCGTGATCCGCGATCGCTTTCCCGGCCTGCCGGTGGTGCTGACCAGCGGCTACAGCAACGTGCTCGCCGAGAACGCGCACAGCGGCTTCGAGCTGATCCAAAAGCCCTATTCGGTCGAAGCGCTGTCGCGCACGCTTCGCAAGGCGATCGCCGAGCAGCGGACGACCGCCTCAAAACCCTGATCCCGCCACGGGGTGCGCCTTACTCGATCTCCACATGCGCGACGCCGAGCTGAAGGATGCCGAGCGCGCGGGCCGCCGTGGTCGACACATCGATGATCCGTCCGCGAATGAACGGTCCGCGGTCGTTGACCCGGCAGCGGATCGATTTCCCGCGATAGGACACGGTGACCATGCTGCCGAATGGCCGCTTGCGATGCGCGCAGGTCATCTCGCCACTCCTGCCGATGCCATGATAGTAGGACGCAAGGCCACTTTCTGCGTTCGCCATGCACGATGTAAACAGCAGCATGGCCGCGGACGTTATTGCGGTCTTCATTGATTGCCTGCCGGTCGAGCCCCGCAATGGAACGCGGTTCCACGGTTTCGGTTCCGCGCCCGAGACGTCGGCAGGTCGATTTTTTGGAACTTTTCAGCGAGAGCCGTTCAGGCGGCGTCCTCGACGCTGTCGGCCGCGAGCAGCGTCCGCAGGTCCTGCGCCGGAACCGGCTTGCTGAACAGATAGCCCTGCATCTGCGTGCAACCGAGCATCTGAACGGTATCGCGCTGCTGATCGGTCTCAACGCCCTCGGCGGTCGTGATCATGTTGCGGTCGGCGGCGATCGAGACCACCGCGCGAATGATCGAGGCCGAGCCGCTGTTGCGGGTCACTTCCTTGACGAAGCTGCGGTCGATCTTGATCTTGTCGAACGGGAAGCGCTGCAGATATTGCAGCGACGAGTAGCCGGTGCCGAAATCATCGAGCGCGATATGGACACCGAGCGCGCGCAGCTGGCCGAGCGTGACCAGCGCCGCATCGTCGTCGGCGATCAGCACCGCCTCGGTGATCTCGAGCTCGAGCCTGCGCGGGTCGAGCCCGCTCTCGGCGAGCGCGCTCGCAACCTTGAGCGCCAGCGTCTCCGACTTGAACTGGATCGGCGACACGTTGACCGCAAGGCGCACATGCGCCGGCCAGGCCGCCGCTTCGATGCAGGCGGTGCGCAGCACCCACTGCCCGATCTCCTCGATCAGCCCGGTTTCTTCGGCGACCGGTATGAACTCGGCCGGGGAGATCATGCCGCGCACCGGGTGGCGCCAGCGCAGCAACGCTTCGCAACCGGTCACCTCGTCGCTGCGCAGGTCGACCAGCGGCTGATAGTGCAGCTCGAAGCGGTTCTCCGCCAACGCAGTTCGCAGATCGGCCTCCAGCGCGCGGCGCAGGTTGGCCTGCTTCTCCATCGCCGGATCGAAGAAGCGGTAGGTCCTGCGGCCGGCGGCCTTGGCCGCGTACATGGCGAGATCGGCGCATTTGAGCAGGCCGAACAGGTCGGAGCCGTGTCGCGGGGCGATCGCAATGCCGATGCTGGCGTCGCTCGACAACCAATGACCGTGGCAGTCGAACGGCGTGCGCAGCGACTGATAGACGCGCGCGACCAGGTCGCTGACGTCGTCGTCCGACATGATGTCGTGCTGGACGATCGCGAATTCATCGCCACCGAGGCGCGCGATGAAGTCGTTCGATCCGACCGACTGGCGCAGCTTCTCGGCGACGCGTCTCAGGAACTCATCGCCGATCGGGTGACCCAGCGTGTCGTTGATCCGCTTGAACTCGTCGATATCGATGTAATGGATCGCGAACTCGCGGACGACAGCCTCGCGCAGCAATTCTTCCGCGTGACGCTGGAACAGCGTCCGGTTCGGCAGATTGGTCAGGGCATCGTAATGCGCGAGATACTCGATCTGCGCCTGCGCACGCCGCCCGTCGGTGACGTCCTCGAGCGTGGTGGCCCAGCCGCCGTCAGGAGCGCGCTTGTAGATCAGGCGGATGCTGCGGCCATCGGGCGTCATGATCACCGAGTCCCGGATTTCATCGCCCCTTGGATTGGTGAACCGCGCACAATATTCATCGACATCGCCGACGAATGAACCGAGCGCCTGGCGATGCCGGATCAGGTCGCGCAGATCGCACCCGGGCCTGGCGACATCGGGCGACAGGCCGAACATGTCGATGTACCGCTGGTTGCAGATCACGAGCCGCGCCGAGGCATCGAACAACAGGAGCCCCTGCGTCATGGTGTTGATCGCGGTGTCGAGATGCTGGCTCTTTTCGGACAGCCGGCGGCTTGCTGCGTCGTGCTGCCGCTGCAGCTGGCGGACGATCAGGAAGACCGCGAAGCTGATGACCAGCACCGCCAACACGGCCGCGCAGAATTGCAGCTTGGTCTGGGCGCGCCAGTCCTCCAGCGCGCTCGATGTCTTCGTGGTGGCGAGGATCAGGATCGGAAAATGCGACAGCGATCTGACCGCACCGACGTTCTCCTCGCCAGAAGCGCCAACAAACCGTCCTGATGTGTTACCGCCAAAGCTGATGACCTTTTGGAATACCGGCAGGTTGATGATGTTGCGGCCGATCACTTCAGCATCCTGCGGATAGCGCGCGATGATGGTGCCGTCGCGGTGAATCATCGAAATCACGGTGTCGCCGTTCAGTGCCAGCGAGGCAAGGAAATCCTCGAAATGGCTTGGCTCTACGCCGCGGCTCGCAAAGCCGATGATCTCGCCGTTGCGGCCGGTGATCTTGCGCGCAAAGATCGTGGTCCAGTTGCCCGTGACCTTGCTCATCGCGGGTTCGACGATGACCGGCGACGTCGGCCGTCCCGAGGTGAACTCCTGGAAATAGCGCCGTTCGGCAATGCTGATGTCTGGCACCGGCCACATCTCGGACGAGTTGATCAGCCATCCCTTGGCATTGAACAGATTGAGCCCGCCGACATGCGGCAGCGCGGCCAGCCGCGTGCGCAGCATCTCGTGCGCGCTCAGCAGCGACATGTTCTTTTCGAACTGATCGGCAGTCTCGACCTGCTCCGACCGCAGATAGTTCACGATGTCATCGTGGACATGCTGGAGGTCGCTGAGCTGCTGGTCGAAATGCCGCGACAGCAACAGCGCGGTGTTGTTGAGCTCGCGTTCGGACATCTCCAGCGCGCGCTCGCGAAACTGCAGGGCGAGATAGCCGGTGCCGAGCGTGATGGCGAGCACCAGCAGCGCGGCGCTCAGGACGAGCCACTGAATGGCGCCCATCCTGGTGGCGCGCAGCACACCCTTGATCGACAGCCGCCGGTGCTCCGGCTTCACGCTGTTCGTTGAGATAACCGACATTTTCCTGCCCCTGCGGGTGCCCTTCTAAGGGAACACAACCCAAGGGCTCGTTAGGAAAGTCAGTTATCGGACTGTTAAGTTGGATGAGTAGCTGAGCGCGATCGGCACGGGAATCCTCAGGGCGCGACCGCCTCAGGCTTCCTTCAGGCTGCACTCGATCAACGCGCCCTCGATGCTGAATTTCGAGAATGGAGAGAACGGCGTCGCGGCCTTGAGCGCGGCGAAGAATTGCGAGTCGCCAGGACTCTTGAGGAGAAAGCGGATATGGCTGGCCGCCAGCGCATCGCGCGACAGCCAGACGACGCCGGAGAACAGCGCCACCAGCATCTGCGCGTAAGCGCCGACATCGGCGAGGCCGAGATCGTAGATCGGAGACACATTGACGAAACGCGCGCTCAGCGCCGGCGACGTGTATCGGCTCATCAGGAGACGCCTGACCTGGCAGACCGCGTGGACCCGTTCGCCGTCGGTCAGGTGATACAGCCCCTGACTGTCACCTTCCCTGGTGGTCAGTGCTTCAAAGGCTCCGATGCCGCCAAAGGTGGCAAAATCCTCTCCGACGCCTTCAGCGTCCTTCTTCCATTGTGCCTTGATGAGACGCCAGGACCGCTCAGGATCCTTGATTGGCAAAAGCCGCATGGTTAAGGGGCTGTTAGCACGGAGGGGAGTCGTCGCTGAGATAATATGTCGCAGGCATTAAGCCTTTGCTTACAGCGGTAGCCGGCTGCGTCGACGTGACGGTTGCCGTGGTGACCTCTTGGCGTTGGTATGCGCGACCGTCCCTCAGCTCACGATCTGCAGCAGGCCGAAGCCTCGGGCGGCGCGGCCTGGGGCTCCGGCGCACAACAGGCGCTCTGCTTGGCGTCCGGCTTCTCGTGCGCGACGCGTGCGCTCCGCTCGCCGCTGCCGTCGCCATAGACGATGCTCTCACCTGTCGTATGGAAGGTCTCCCACGCAATCCCCGCGGGATCGTCGATCCACGACTTCTCGGACCTGGCATAGCAGCACACCGTCTGGCCCTGCTCGATCACCTCGCCGCCCGCCTTGCGCAGCCGGCCATAGACTTCGCCAAGCTCCTCGGCGCTCTCCACCTGAATGCCGAGATGATCGAGCCCCGGCTCGCGGCCGCGGGTCGAGATCGCGAAGTTGACGCGGGGATCGTCGAGCATCCATTTGGCGTAATCGGATTTCACGACCGACGGTTCGGCGCCGAACAACGCCGAGTAGAAGCCGACCGATTGTTGGATGTCCTTGACGGCGACGTGAACATGCATGCGCTTCATGGGGGCAATCCCTTCGGGCGGCGACGCTGGATGGATATTCCAACCCAAGCATGCTCAGATATCAACGGCATTACAACAGGGGTCCCGCTGCGGAATGGATGCACTCACGCTGTTCGGTTTGTTCGCCGTAACGATGATGCTCGTCTGCTACGCAGCGGAGGATCGCAGCCCGTGGTTCATCCTGGCCTTCGCGGTCTCGTGCGCGCTCGGCTCGGCCTACGGCTTCCTGCAGGGCGCCTGGCCATTCGGCCTGGTCGAAGCGATCTGGGCCGTCGTCGCCGCGCGCCGCTGGTTGATGCGCCGAACCGCTGAAAGCGCGTAACGTTATAGTATCCGCGGCAATTTTGTCGCGGCGTCGAACTTGAATGCGCGCGGTCGCGGCGCTAGTTAGGGCGCATGGACGCTTCGCGCACCATGATTCAGCCTTCCACTCATGCAACAGGATCGCGCCGCTGGCGCAGCCTGCTTGCGGGGCTGATTTCGCTTGCGCTGGTGCTGTCGTTCTTCCACGGTTGGGCCTCCGACGGCGACGACGATGCAGCTCCCGGTTTCTCGATCGCACAGTCGATCAACGACACCGGCGGCAAGGCTCCCGCGCATCCGGCCTCACTGCACGGCGATCACTGCCTGACCCACGTCGCCTCCGTGGCGCCGCAGGAGACGGCGTTCCCGATCGCTTATGCGCCACATAGCTATGGCGACACCAGCATCGGGCTGCCGGCGTCAGCCGATCGCCTCTCCCCCTTCAAACCACCGCGCGCCTGATCCGGTCGGCATGACCGGCCGTGCGCCGCTGCCATCCGATAGCGCGCACGCTTCCGCACAGATCGATGTCGCGACAGCGCAGGGCCATCGGCATGCGCTGCGGAGAGGCGCATATGAAACGGGTTGTTCTATTTTTCGCCGGCATGGCTGCCGGCATCGCACTGATCATGATGGCGGCCGGTTGGATCGGCTGGCCGGTCAAATTCGCGGCCACGACGCAGGAAACTGCGGTCACCAGCGTAACGAAGGTTGAGGCCGCACATGAGGCTCCCGGACATATCGAGCTGAGCGAAGACCAGCTTCGTGAATCCGGAATCACGCTCGCACAGGCCAGCGGCGGCATGCTGAAGCGACATTTCCTCGCGCCGGGGTCGCTGATCCCTGACGCCGACCACATCGGCCGCGTCTCCGTGCGCGTGCTCGCGACGGTCACGGAGCTGCGCAAGCGTCTCGGCGACGTGGTTGAGAAAGGCGAGATCGTCGCTGCGATCGAAAGCCGCGAGGTGGCCGACGCCAAGAGCGAATACCTCGCCGCGCGGCTCACCAACGACCTGCAGCAGACGCTCTATGCCAGGCAGAAGACTCTGGTTGAGACCCGCATCGTCTCGGAAAACGAGTTCCTGCGCACGCGGCTGACCGCCAACGATGCCCAGATCAAGCTCGACGGCGCGCGGCAGAAGCTGTTTGCGCTGGGCCTGTCGGAAAGCGAGATCGCCGATCTGCCGAACCAGCCGCCGGAAAGCCTGCGGACCCAGTTCCTGCGCGCGCCGATCAGCGGCCGAGTGTCCGAACGGCGGGTCGATCTCGGCGGACTGATCGGACGCGAGGGCCAGGAGAGCGAGCTCTACGTCATCGTCAATCTGGACGACATCTGGGTTGATCTCGCGGTTTCGCCTGAAGACATCGGCGCGGTCCGCGAAGGCGTTACGGTCAAGATCCGCGCCATCGGCACCGAGGATGAAGCCAATGCCGGCGTGATCTTCGTCAGCCCCCTGCTCGACCGCGAGACCCGCAATGCCCGCGTGATCGCGACCATGCCCAACAAGGAGCACCGCTGGAAACCGGGTACCTTCGTCACCGCGGAGGTCCCGCTGTCAGGCGCTCCGTCCACCGTGATGGTCTCGAAGAAGGCCATTCAAACCATCAAGGGCACGCCGACCGTATTCGTGCGTGATGCCGACGGCTTCGAGGCGCGGTCGGTGCGGACCGGCCGCGAGGACGACGACGACATCGAAATCGTCGCGGGTCTTGCCGCCGGCGAGACCATTGCGGTGCAGAACACCTTCACATTGAAGGCCGAGGTGGAGAAGGACGAAGCGGAGCACAGCCATGATTGAGCGCATCATCGGTGTTGCGATCCAGCGGCGCTGGGTCGTCGTCACGCTGGCGGCGGTCCTGATGTTCCTCGGCGGCCTCGCATTGACGAAGCTGCCGATCGACGCAGTGCCCGACATCACCAACAAGCAGGTCCAGATCAACACCGTGGCCCCGGCGCTGTCGCCGGCGGAAATCGAGAAGCAGATCACCTTCCCGATCGAGACGGCGCTGGCGGGCGCGCCGGGGCTGGAGAGCACACGCTCACTCTCCCGCAACGGCTTCTCGCAGATCACGGCGGTGTTCAGTGAAGCCACCGACATCTATTTCGCCCGCCAGCAGGTCGGCGAGCGCCTGACCGAAGTGCGCGCACGCCTGCCGCAAGGCATCGAGCCGCGAATTGGGCCGACCACGACGGGTCTTGGCGAGATCTACATGTGGACCGTCCACTACTCCGGCCAGAAGGTGCAGACCGACGGCGCGCCGGGCCTGCAGAGCGACGGACGCTTCCTGACGGCGGACGGCCAGGTGCTGCAAGGCGAGGTCGAGAAAGACGCCTATCTGCGCACGGTGCAGGACTGGATCATCAAGCCGCAGATCAAGATGGTGCCTGGCGTCGCCGGCGTCGATTCGATCGGCGGCTATCTCAAGCAGTACCAGGTGCAGCCCGATGCAGCGAAGCTGATCGCGCTCGGCCTCACCTTCGCCGACGTCGCCAAGGCGATCGAGAGCAACAATGTCAGCCGCGGCGCGCGTTACATCGAGCGCAACGGCGAAGGATTCGTGGTCCGCTCGGGCGGCCGCCTCGAGAAAATCGAGGAGCTCGGCGCCGTTGTCGTCACCACCCGCGGCGGCGTCCCGGTCCGGATCCGCGACCTCGCCTCGCTCTCGATCGGCGGCGAGACGCGCACCGGCAGCGCCAGCGAGAACGGCCGCGAGGTCGTGGTCGGCACCGCACTGATGCTGATCGGCGCCAACAGCCGCACGGTATCGGCCGCGGTCGACGCCAAGCTGCGTGCGATTACACCATCCCTGCCGGCAGGTGTAGCAGTCGAGACCGTGCTCGATCGCACCCAGCTGGTCGATGCGACCATCGGCACCGTGGCGCGCAACCTCGGCGAAGGCGCGCTGCTGGTGATCGCGGTGCTGTTCGTGCTGCTCGGTAATTTCCGCGCGGCATTGATCACGGCATTGGTGATCCCGATCGCCATGCTGATGACCGCGATCGGCATGTTTCAGGGCCGCATCAGCGCCAATCTGATGAGCCTTGGTGCACTGGATTTCGGCCTGATCGTCGATGGCGCCGTCATCATCACCGAGAACAGCCTGCGTCATCTCGCCGAGAAGCAGCACGCGCTTGGCCGCGTGCTGACGCGCGACGAACGGCTGGCGACGGTGCGGGCGTCTGCCGTGGAGATGGTGCAGCCGAGCCTCTACGGCCAGGCCATCATCCTGCTGGTCTATGTGCCGCTCCTCACCTTCACCGGCGTCGAAGGCAAGATGTTCGAGCCAATGGCGCTGACCGTGATCCTCGCGCTTGCCGCCGCCTTCGTGCTGTCGCTGACGCTGGTTCCGGCGCTGATCGCGATCGGCATCACCGGCCGCGTCCAGGAGAAGGAGAACTGGCTCGTTGCCACGTTAAAGCGCTGGTACAGCCCGCTGCTCCGGCGCGCGGTTGCAACGCCGCTGCCCGTCATCGCCGTGGCGGTCGTGCTGTTCGCGACCGCCCTGTTCGGGTTCTTCCGGCTCGGCCAGGAGTTCATCCCCTCGCTCGACGAGAAGAACATCGCCATGCACGCGCTCAGGATTCCGAGCACGGCGCTGTCGCAGTCGCAGGCGATGCAGCTCTCGGTCGAGAAGGCCGTCAGCCGCTTCCCGCAGGTGTCGTTCGTCTTCTCCAAGACCGGCACCGCGGAGGTGGCGAGCGACCCGATGCCGCCGAACGCGTCCGACACCTTCATCATCCTGAAGCCGCGCGCAGAGTGGCCGGATCCGTCGCTGACCAAGGAGCAGTTGATCGAGGACATCTCGAAGGCGGTCGGCCGGCTGCCCGGCAACGTCTATGAATTCACCCAGCCGATCCAGATGCGCTTCAACGAACTGCTCGCCGGCGTTCGCGGCGACATCGCGGTCAAGGTGTTCGGTGACGAGTTCGAGCCGATGCAGAAGGCCGCGAACCAGATTGCCGCCGCGCTGCGCGGCGTGCGCGGCGCGACCGACGTCAAGGTCGAGCAGGCCGGCGGCCTGCCTGTGCTGGAGATCAAGGTCGACAAGGCGGCGATTGCCCGGCGGGGCCTCAGCGTCTCCGAGGTCCAGGGCGTGATCGGTGCCGCGGTCGGCGGCCAGGATGCCGGCGTGGTCTACGAGGGCGATCGCAGCTTCGACATCGTGGTGCGATTGCCGGAGAGCGTACGCTCCGATCTCGAGGCGTTGAGCAATTTGCCCGTCGCCTTGCCGAAGGCAACGCCGAGTTCGCCGGTGCAGAGCCTGCCGCTCAACCGCGTCGCGCAGTTCTCCTTCACCGAGGGACCGAACCAGATCAGCCGCGAGAACGGCAAGCGCCGCATCGTGGTGACGGCCAATGTCCGCGGCCGTGATCTCGGCTCGGTGGTCGAAGAAGCTCAGGCAAAGGTCGCGCAATCGGTGCAGCTGCCGCCAGGCTACTGGATGACCTGGGGTGGCCAGTCGGAAAATCTCGCAGCGGCGCGTCAGCGCCTTGCCGTCGTGGTGCCGGCCTGCTTTGCGATGATCTTCCTGTTGCTGCTGGCCGCGATGGGATCAGCACGCGATGCGCTCTTGGTGTTCAGCGCGGTGCCGCTGGCGCTCACCGGCGGCATCGCGGCGCTGTGGCTGCGTGGCATGCCGTTCTCGATCTCGGCCGCGGTCGGCTTTATCGCGCTGTCGGGCGTTGCGGTGCTGAACGGGCTCGTGATGCTGAGCTTCGTCAGGCAATTGCGCGAGCGCGGCGTGCCGATGCGGGAGGCCATCGAGCAAGGCGCCCTCACCCGCTTCCGGCCCGTGGTGATGACCGCGCTGGTGGCCTCGCTCGGTTTCGTGCCGATGGCATTCGCCACCGGCACCGGCGCCGAGGTGCAAAAACCGCTCGCCACCGTCGTGATCGGCGGCCTGATCAGCGCGACCCTGCTGACGCTTGCCGTCCTGCCCGCGCTCTATGCACGGTACGGGCATGCCGGTAGCGCTGCGCGCAATGAGACAGCGGCGATTCAGCCCGCGGAATGACGGCCCGCTGACCGGCCGTCACCAAGAAAAATCCGGCAGTTACAGCGCCTGGCAGGCGCTGTAACATTTCTGTCATATGGCAAAACTAAACGAAGGCTGCGGCGGGCTGCCGCGGGGCTTCATCAGGGGGAATAACAACATGCGCCGTGCCATTACATTGCTGTCCGCGAGCATGATCGCGCTCTCGGCGGGCGCCGCCTCGGCGCAAAATGCAAAACCCCGCAACCTGATCCTGTTCGTCCCCGACGGCCTGCGCGGCGGCATCGTGACGCCGCAGACGGCGCCTGCAATGGCCGAGATCCGCGACAAGGGCGTCCATTTCAAGAACTCGCACTCGCTGTTCCCGACCTTCACGATGGCGAACAGCTCGGCGCTGTCGACCGGCCACTATCTTGGCGACACCGGCACCTTCTCCAACACGATCTTCACCGGCTACACCTCGGTGCCCGCCGGCGACACCGTGGTCCCCTTCATCGAGAACGACGCCGTGCTCGCCGATATCGACGATCATTTCAACGGCGACTACCTCAACGAGGAGACGTTGTTGAAGATGGCCCGCGGCCAGGGTTTCAGCACCGCCGCCATCGGCAAGCTCGGTCCGACCCTGCTGTTCGACCACACCGATCGCGGCAAGAACACGATCGTGGTCGACGATTCCACCGGCGCCAAGGCCGGCGTGCCGCTCTCCGACGAGATGAAGGACGCGCTGACCAAGGCCGGCCTGCCGCTCGCCACCCCGAGCCGCGGCGACAACGCCAAGGCGGGCGACGCCAAGACAGCAGGCACCACGGTCGCCAACGTCGCCCAGCAGGCCTACATGGCCGATGTCGCGACCAAGGTCGTGCTGCCGATGTTCAAGGCGCGCAACAAGCCGTTCGTGCTGGTGTTCTGGTCGCGCGATCCGGACGGCAGCCAGCACAACACCGGCGACAGCCTCAACACCATCACCCCCGGCATCAACGGCCCGACCTCGATGGCCGGCATCAAGAATGCCGACAACAACCTCGCCCAGCTCCGCAAGGCGCTCGACGAGCTCGGACTTTCGGCCAACACCAACATCATGGTCTCCTCCGACCACGGCTTCTCCACGATCTCGAAGGAGAGCAAGACCAGCCCCTCGGCCAAGATCGCCTATGACGACACGCCGAAGGATTTCCTGCCGATGGGCTTTCTGGCGATCGATCTCGCCAAGGCGCTGAACCTGCCGCTGTTCGACCCCAACGACAAGAACGCCAAGGTCGCCGAAAATGCCCATCCGAAGGCCGGCAACGGCGTGCTCGGCCAGGACCCGACCAAGCCCGACGTCGTGATCGCGACCAATGGCGGCTCGGACCTGATCTATCTGCCGAACCGCGACAAGAAGCTCGCCGACCGCGTCATCAAGGCGCTGCTCGAGCAGGACTATGTCAGCGGCCTCTTTGTCGATGACAAGCTCGGCACCTTCCCCGGCACGCTGCCGATGTCGAACCTCAATTTGAAGGGCAAGGCGGTGACGCCGAACCCGTCGATCGTGGTCAACTTTCGCTCTTGGTCGAGCGGCTGCGAGATCCCGACCAACTGCTCGGTGCAGATCGCAGACACCGTGCTGCGCCAGGGCCAGGGCATGCATGGCAGCTTCAGCCGCGGCGACACCTACAACTTCACCGCCGCGATCGGCCCCGACTTCAAGGCCGGCTATGTCGATCCGCTGCCGGTCAGCAACGCCGATGTCGGCATGACCGCAGCGCAATTGCTCGGCCTGCGCGCGCCGAACAATGGCGGGCTGATCGGCCGGGTGATGTCGGAAGCGCTGCCGAACGGCATCGTGCCGAAGATGGCCGAGGGCAGCCTCATGTCGAAGAAGCCGTCGGCCAACGGCCTGCGCACCGTGCTGAAATTCCAGCGCGTGCTCTCGACCCGCTATTTCGACGTCGCCGGGTTCCCGGGGCGGACGCTCGGGCTCGAGGAGACCAGCGGCAAACAGAAAACGGCGGGGAAGTGATCCCCGCCGCTCTCGCTTGAAGCCGTGGTTCGGGATGATGCACAGGCATCATCCCGGATGATCACATCATCCCGATGTCGAACACGTTGGGCAGCTGCGCTGCGAGCGGCAGCGCGGTCGCGCCGACCAGCGTTGCCACCATCGCCGCGAGCGCGCGACCGGTGCGGCGCTGACCGCGCATCCGGCCCGCGATCCATTCCAGGACCTTGGTGTCCATCTTGGTGCCCTGCGTCGGCGCCCAGCGATCAATGTTGGTATCCGGCGACAGCGCCACCGTACGCGGCGGCACCGGCAGACCGGACTCGGATGCGGCATGATGGGCGATCGCCTTGGCGAGCAGGTCGTCGAACCGGCCGGCATCGCTGCGCTCGGCAGCCGCCTCGTTGATCGCGAACAGCGCCTCGATCTCGGCCCGGCTGACCGGCTGATGCTCGACCGCGGCCGCCGTCAGGATGCGCGCGCACCAGGCAGCGTCATCGGCATCGAGCGACCGGGAGAAATGGATACGGCCCTTGGTGGTCGGGCCTTCGCCGGTGATCACGCCGTCGCGCACGATGGTCAGCGCATGGGCGGCGGTCTTGCGGCAGGATGGATTCAACGCACCGCTGAGAGCCTCAGCGGTCTTGGTACTTGGGGTAGACATTGTGGGAGCTTTCAATTCCTATCTGAGGCCAGCTTTTCCATGCGGGCGTAAACGAGTGGTTAATGATTCGGAACTTGTGTTCCGAGATTTTTAGATGGTTGCTATTTGGTCGATTTAAACGCTGTCACGGTTCAGTCCTATAGCAGCCGGGCCGGCGTGATGACGGCGATAAGCGGCTTTATCTGGGCATTTCCAAGCTTTTGTGCCGCAACTGATATTTCGTCGCAGAGGGATGGATCAAAACAAGTTGCTTGGAATTCCAGCCTCAAGGAGAAATGTCTCACCTTTTTTCAGAAGCCGTTCACTTAAGCGTCGTCCCGTCCTATACTGGAACCGACGACCTCAAATACAATTTAATCAGCAACATCAAAGAGATGAGGTAAAATCATGGCACTTCAGATTGGCGCCGTCGCCCCCGACTTCGAAGCTGAGACCACCGAAGGGAAGATCAAGTTCCACGACTGGATCGGCAATAGCTGGGTGCTTTTGTTCTCCCATCCCAAGGACTTCACCCCGGTCTGCACCACCGAGCTCGGCACGCTCGCGCGCCTGAAGCCTGAATTCGACAAGCGTGGAGTCAAGCTGATGGGCCTGTCGGTCGATCCGGTCGACCGCCACACCAAATGGTCCGAGGACATCAAGGAAACCCAGGGTGCCGCGCCGAACTACCCGATGATCGGCGACACCGATTTCAACGTGTCGAAGCTGTACGACATGCTGCCGGCCTCAACCTCCGGCGATCCCCTCACCCGCACGCCCGCGGACAATCAGACCGTTCGCAACGTGTTCATCATCGGCCCCGACAAGAAGATCAAGCTGGTGCTGGTCTACCCGATGACCACGGGCCGGAACTTCCAGGAGATCCTGCGCGTCATCGACTCGCTGCAACTTACCGCCACGCACCGCGTCGCCACCCCTGCCGACTGGAAGCAGGGCGAGGACGTGATCATCGCGGGCTCGGTCAGCAACGACGAGGCCAAGACGATCTATCCGCAGGGCTGGAAAGAACCGAAGCCCTACATCCGCATCGTGCCGCAGCCGAAGTAACGGCCGGCAAGCAGCGTCCGGGTGGCCCGCGCACAGCCTGTTATCGTCTGGTTTCGCGACGATCTGCGGCTGTCGGATCACCCGGCCCTGCATGACGCGACCAGCCGCGGTGCGCCCGTGGTTGGCCTCTATGTCCGCGACGAGGAAAGTCGCGCTTTGATGCCGCCGGCGGTGCGCCCCCTCGGCGGCGCGACGCGATGGTGGCTGGCGCAGTCGCTGCGCGCACTCCGCAGGAGCCTTGAGGCGATCGGCGGAACGCTGGTGCTGCGCACCGGACCGGCCGCTTCCGTGATCGCCACGCTGGCGCGCGACATTCACGCGGGCGCCGTGTTCTGGAACGACATCGCACAGGCGCCGCATCAGGCGATTGCCGCAGATGTTGAATCCGCGCTCGCAAGCGACGGCATCGCCTCGCAAATTTTCGCTGGCGATCTCCTGGTCGCGCCTCAGGCAATCCGCAACAAGGAGAACCGCGGTCTGCGCGTGTTCACACCGTTCTGGCGGCGCGTACAGGGTCTCGGCGATCCGCCAAAGCCGCTGCCGGCACCGAGGAAGCTCACCTCCATCAGCGGCATCGCGAGCGAGGTCGTCGACCACTGGGATCTTGAACCGACCCGCCCGGATTGGGCCGGCGGCCTGCGCGAAAGCTGGATCCCCGGCGAAGCTGCGGCGCACGATCGACTGAAGACATTCCTCGATGAGAGCATCAGCGGCTACGCCGGTGATCGCGACCGGCCGGACCGCGATGCGACCTCGCGTCTCTCCCCGCATCTGCGCTTCGGCGAGATCAGCCCGCGCCAGGTCTGGCACGCCGCCCGCTTCGCCGCCGCCGAGCACCCGCGGCTTGCCGGCGACATCGACAAATTCCTCAGCGAGCTCGGCTGGCGCGAATTCTGCCGTCACCTGCTGTTCGATGTGCCTGATCTGGCGGATCGGAACCTGCAGGAGCAGTTCGACGCTTTTCCGTGGAAACGCGACGCCCGCGCGCTGAAGGCGTGGCAGCGCGGCCTGACCGGCTATCCGATCGTCGACGCCGGCATGCGCGAGCTCTGGCACAGCGGCGTGATGCACAACCGGGTACGCATGGTGGTCGCCTCGTTCCTGGTGAAGCACCTCCTGATCGACTGGCGCACCGGCGAAGCGTGGTTCTGGGACACGCTGGTCGACGCCGATGCCGGCTCCAATCCGGCGAACTGGCAATGGGTCGCCGGCTCCGGCGCCGACGCCGCGCCCTATTTCCGCGTCTTCAACCCGATCCTGCAGGGCGAGAAGTTCGATCCCGACGGCGCCTATGTCCGGCGCTGGGTGCCGGAGCTCGCGCGTTTGCCGAACGACCTCATCCACCAACCCTGGACTGCAACACCGATCGAACTGGCGAGTGCCGGCATCGAACTCGGCAAGACCTATCCGGCGCCGATCGTCGATCACAAGAAGGGCCGCGAAGGTGCGCTCGCCGCCTACGCCAAGATCCGCGGCAAGGATTAGGCGCGGCGGTTGACCACCAGCACCGCGGCGGCGCAGGCGGCCATGCCGGCCATCGCGATGTAATCCAGCCGCTCGCCGAACAGCACATAGGCCATCAGCGCGGTCACCGCCGGCACCAGATAGAACAGGCTCGCGACCGAGGTCGCGGCATGATGACGGATCAACCAATACAGCAGCCCGATCGAGCCGATCGACAGCGCGAACACCAGCCAGGCGATCGCTAGCACGAATTCGCTGGTCCAATGCACGACATTGGTCTCGAACAGCCAGGCGCCGATGCCGAAGAAGATCGTCACCGCGACGTACTGCACGAGATTGCCGGCGCGCCAGTCGATCTGGTTGCAGTAACGGCGCTGGTACAGCGTGCCGAGCGTGATGCTGATCAGCGAGACGCCGGAAGCAAGCCAGCCCCACCCCGCGTCACCCGTCATCGGCCGGTTGTGCAGGATCAGCACGACGCCGGCGAGGCCGAGCACGAGCCCGCCCCACTGCAGCGGCGTGACGCGCTCCCCTAACCAGCGGTTGGCGATGGTCGAGGTCAGAATCGGCTGCAGGCCCGGGATCAACGCCGACAGGCCCGCGGGAATCGAATGCGCGATCGCAATCGCGGTGCCGCCGAGATAGAAGCCGTGCACCAGGATGCCGGCAACCGCACTGTGGAAAACGCCTGTCCGGTCCGGCCATTTCGGCCGGACGACCGCGGCGATGACCGCCATCACCACCACCACGAACGCCATCCGGATCGCCAGATAAGTCAGTGGCTCGGCATTGTTGATGACGTATTTGGTGCCGATGAATCCCGTGCTCCACAGCACGACAAAAATCGCCGGCGCCAGACGAGCGGCAGTTTCCTCGAAGCTCTTGTTCATTGCAGGCCGTCATTGCCTGAAGAATAGGCAACCGGCAATCGCGAATTTTTCGGGGATGGCGGGCGAGCCCGCCTCTGCAAGCAGGTGGCGCCTCACCATCGTGCCGCCCCTGCTTTCGCAGGGACGGCACTGAATTTGTGGCACGGCGTGTGACTCCCGCATGCGCAGCGCCGACGTCCTGTTCGCTGCAATACGTAAGAACTGACGGCACCGGGGCACGGCGCAGGTCAGATCGTCATCTGAGGTGATACTTCCGGCCGTTGGTGTTCGGGTCGGTGTTGTCGCTGGTCGAGAACATCAAGGCCGGTCCGAAATAACCCCAGCGATCCCGGTAAAGTCCGAAGCGGCCAGCCCCCTTGGCGATGATCTCTTCCTGGGTGCTGTTCGCCGGGCCAAGCAGCCTGTCGTCTTCGTACAGCCGCGCAGTCTTGATATCGCCATCCACGTATTTGACGGGAACGAGAAACGCGTGCCCTTGATAGAAGTGGAAGGTGCCGCGCATAAGCTGTCTGTCGATCGGGCTCGCCGGAACCAGAGCGAGCAATGCACTCGACGTTAGAGCAAAGAGCGTCGCCCCGATCACGAAGCGCGTATTGGCTGACATCCTCAACGGCAGTTTCCCCGGGCGCTTGTTTGCCAGGCGCCTCTCTAGCGCGCGGCTTCATCGCATACAACCGATGGACATCAGCCGTCGTCTATCCGCAGCCGGGGCAAAAGCCAATTCGACAGCGCTGACGTCCGCATACAGCGCGCGTCAGACCGTTGTCGCGCGGCCCGCGAAGTTGCCAAGCACCGCCATCAGCGCAGTCGCGACGGCACAGCAGACGAGCGCGACCTCCCAGCCTCCGGTCGCATCGTGGGCAAGTCCGGCGAGCGGCGGGCCCGCAGCCGCCAACGTGTAGCCGAGGCACTGCGCCATGCCCGACAGCGCCGCCGCCTGCTGGCTGTGCGCAGTCCTCAGGCTCACGAATGTCAGACCGAGGATGAAGGCAGCTCCCGCTCCGAAGCCGAACAGCGCGACCCACACCACCGCAAGCGACGGAAGCTGCCACAATCCCAGCAGCGAGATACAGGTCGCGAGCGACACCGCGATCGCGATGCCGCGCTGATCCTTCATGCGCCGGACCATCGGACCAAGGATCACGCCGGGAATCGCGGTTGCCAGTTGCGCCACACCGTGCAGCGAGCCCGCCGCCGCAGCTGAATACCCCGCCTGCACGAGGATGGCAGGCAGCCATCCGACGATGATGTAGAACACCAGCGAGGTCAGGCCAAGAAAACCGGTGACCTGCCAGGCGAGCCGCGAGTGCCAGATGCGCCCGCGATGCGACGGCGAGCCAGGCTCGATCGCTGGAGCCGAGTGCATCCCCAGTTGCGGGACCCAGGCCACCAGCGCCACCAACGGAAAGATCAGCGTGCTCGCGAGCGACAGGTGCCAGCTCGATCCGGGCAACAGGGCGAGCGGGATCGCCACCACGGATGCGAACGCCTGGGCCAATGCGGACGTGATCGCGTAGGCGCCGGTCAGGCTGGCGATGCGGGTCGGGAAGTCCCGCTTGAGCAGGCTCGGCAGCAGGACATTTGCAACGGCGATCCCGGCACCGATGGTGGCAGTGCCGGCGAAAAGCGCCCAGACCGGGCCGGACGAACGCAGCGCGATCCCGGCCACGATGACCAGCAGCGCGCCGAACAGCGACCGCTCCATACCGCACCTGCGCCCGAGGATGGCAGCAATCGGTGAGATCGCAGCGAACGCAAGCAAGGGCAGCGTCGTCAGGACCCCCGCCTCCGCCGCGCTGATCCCGCTACTGTCGCGGATCATGCCGAGCATCGGCGCCACGCCGGTGATGGGCGCACGGAGCGCCGAGGCGATCAGCAGGATCCCTGCGACCAGGAGCCCCTGCCCACCCAAAGTCCGCATCGGCGCAATCATCGTCATCGCATGCTCCCGGCTGTCTGCACGCGCGGAAACTATCGACTTGGCTGCCGGAAGAATTTACATATCTACTCTATTGATCGCTAAATTCAGTCACCCGAACGGTTTTCAGCGTCGCGATGGGTTTTGAGCTTCGCTATGGGTTTTGAGCTTCGCTATCCCTGGCCGGACCTCGATCCGGATGACGTCGCGGCCCCGGCCCTCGCCGTGCGCCTTGACGTCACCGAGAACAGGGTCGAGGCGGCCGAGCACGCGCACCGCAAGGGACAGCTGGTGTTTGCGCTCGGCGGTGGCGTGATGTGCCGCGTTCCGAACGGAGTCTGGATGGTACCGCCGCATTGCGGCGTCTGGCTCCCCGGCGGCACGCGCCACACCAATATCGCAACCGCCAATGCGCGGATTTTCTTCGTCTTCATCGAGCCCGGTGCCGCCGACCTGCCCGACCGCTGCTGCACGCTGTCGATCTCGCCGCTGCTGCGCGAGCTCATCGTCGCACTGTCGGATCGCATGCAGCACGATGCCGGTGAGGCGACGCTGGTCGTGCAATTGCTGCTGAACGAAGTGCCGCGCATGCCGATCCAGCAGTTGCATCTGCCGATCTCGCCCGAACCGCGCCTGCGACGGATTGCGGCTGATCTCGCCGACGATCCCTCCGATCGCAGCACGATGGCCGAATGGGCCGGCCGTCTGGCCATGAGCGAAAGCAGCCTCGCGCGTCTCGTCCTGAGCGAAACCGGCCTGACGTTCGGCCGCTGGCGCCAGCAGCTGCATTTGATCGTCGCGCTGCGCGAGCTGTCGGCCGGCGCCAGCGTTCAGCAGGTCTCGACCGCGCTGGGTTATGAATCCGTCACCGCGTTCATCACCATGTTCAAGAAGGCGCTCGGCAAGCCGCCGGCGAAATATCTCAGCGACATCGTGCAAGGCGGCGGTTCGGCCTTCGCGGCCTGAGGGGCGCCGCCTCCGGCTTCGATCCCGGCCGGCAAGGCGACCGACCGGCACCTACGGATCGCAAACGCGTGATTGGCACAACCGGCCGTTGCCTTCATTTGGGCATCTATGGGGAACAGGGTTCCCCGGCGGAGAGCAAAGGCGGCCGTCGCAGGGGGTGCCTTCATTGACGTATCGATCCCACAGCAGCTGGCAGGACGTGGATCTGCGCAATCTCGTCCGGGTTATATCGGCCTGCACCCTCGGGCTCTGGGCATTTGCGGCCGGCCTCCTGATCGGGACCTTCCTGCTTTGATGATGGACTTGGCCCGGCCTACCCGCCGCTCAGATGATGTGCGGCGACGAACAGGACGAGCGCGCTCAGCACCAGCGCTGACGCAGCGCCAGCAACGCCGCGGGCGAGTTCGGCCTTCGAAAGATTGGACCTGGTTGCCATCACAACCTCCTGTGCGTGCGAGCCGAAGGCTGGTCCGCTCCGGCGGTGAGGCTCGCTCTCGCTCCCAGCACCCACCATCGCATCATCAGGATGAACGCATCATGAGCAAAACGAATGGCCCGTGCTGCGGTTCCAAATTCTGACTGCAGGGTTTCGGGTCGCGGCGTCAGCCGCACGCGGCATGCACGCAAAGCCGCGCTGGAAGAAGGTCCGGAGCGCGCGAGCGCCCGCGCCTACCACTCTTCCGGACAGGGATCGACGATCTTCCAGAGATCGACGCCGTTCTTGATCTTCTTCATCTCGGTGGTGAGCCCGCCGTTGCGGCGGATCCAGTCCTTCACCGTATCGGGATAATAGGACATCAGGTCGGAGGTGCCCTCGAGGCTGGTGACCTTGATGCCGAAGGTGAAGGCCTTGTCGTAATAGGCCTGGTGGAAGCCGATGCTGGCCTTCGGCGTCACGCAGATCTTGTTCAGCGGCACGATGCCGAACACCAGCGTGCAAGCCGAATTGCAGATGCCGTCGATCACGACGCGCTCGCGGCGGTCGCGGATCTGCTTGTACTTGGTCTTGTACTCCTCGACATAGCCGCCATGGTCGCGCGTAATGTGCAGAACGGCCCGCGCTGGCGTAACCGCCAGAACCGAGAGCAGCAAAGCGACAAGGGGCGTGATGCGCATGGAATGTTCGAAACCGAGGGAAAGGCGGCCCGGGCGGACCTGACCGCAAGACTCTGGCCGGACTGTGTTGGCAATCCGTTAAGCATCCCCAAAAAGGCAAAATTTGGCGCGCTGTGACTGATTTCCCGCAGCTTTTGGCCGGATTCCGGGTTAAATGAAGCGCTAGAGGACCTTGGACCGGCCATGGAAGCCGATTCCAGCGTGAATGCAAGGAGGCCGCCAGTGACCAAGACCAAGCTTTTCGCCGCCCTCGCCGTGACCGTTTCCCTGGCCATCCCGGCCCTCACCCCGGCTGCCGCGGCCGACCTCTCGGCCACCCCGCGCCACCACCGGCATCACCACCACGCGCATTGGGGCCTGCCCTACCACATCAGCTATCTGCACAATTACGGCCCGGGCCCGGCCGCCGGCAGCTTCGCCTATTACGATGGCCCGTCGACCAACAAGTGCTACCAGGGCTCGGCCGCCTATGTCGGCCAGGATCGTCGCCGGCATCCCTGCTTCTGAGCTCAAAGGAAGGCCGGCGGGACGCGGGGACGCCGCGCCGTCCATGCTGGCCCCGACAGCCCAAGTCTGATAATCGACCCGCAACGCGCTCGTAGCTCAGCTGGATAGAGCATCGGATTTCGATTCCGAGGGTCGGGAGTTCGAATCTCTCCGAGCGCGCCA